>JBDNGJ010000179.1:0-31210 GCA_041689365.1 Virgibacillus sp. | reverse complement strand
TCATTTCCTCCTCATGTTTTTTAGCTGATCACATGAAGAGGTTAATAGATTTTTGGATGACTGGCAAGGCTTTTTTAGCGAAAATGCTTATGTACTTTTACACCGCCAAACTATGTATTTTTATTATGCCATAAACAACACGGCTATATTACCTATTTTAATAGGTTGTGTGGACAATAATTATTCAAGAAAGATTATGAATGACTTTTTCCATATGAGCCAGGCTGCTAATATTGTATATATAGATGCTGGAAATGAAGCAGGTATTGTTCCTTTTGATTTTCCAGAAAGAGAAAAATCGGAGTGGACGCAAGAAGAATTAGAAACATATAATGAAAGTGGTTGGAGTGGCCAAGTTGTTATAGGAACGAAACTGCATGGTGATGTATTAACAGAACCAGTGGCTGTTCGCTATCCGGATATTTTAAATGACGATGACGATATAGCACCATCCAAACTATCATGTGAAGAATTATCTTCAAGTGATCCACAACGATTAATGACAAACCGCTTTGCAGCTATGATAACAGCATCTTATATATCAGAATTATTCGAGTGTTCAACTATATCAAAAAGCATGACAGTCTTCCATGCAAAGCGTGGATACATGAAATCGGAAACTATATAATAAAAAAAGCATCTACCCTTTTGGGGACAGATGCTTTTTTTACTTACTAATATTTCGTTCAGTTGTTAAATAATACTTTTCTGTTTAGCCTATCAATATGCTTTATCGTTCTAAAGTTAGAAAATCTTCTACTTTATTAACTCGAATTGTAAATACTCTCCCATAAATTTGTTGAACATTTGTAATTATTTTATCCATAATATACTGTCTTTCTACCTCACTTAACTCTGTGCTGCATTGAATTTCTAGAATATTACTTGTTAAATTAATTAATAGTTCACCCGCTTTAGATTCAAATTGAAAAGCACCCCAACGATAAATATCGGCCCATTTTATATCTTCATTGGACACAAGTACATTCATATTATGAATAGGAGAAATAAAGACTAGATTATTGACTAATGGAAAATCTTCCATTTCCTCCAGAACAAACGTTTTACTTATTTTTTGCTCGTTTTTGATGAAATCGTCTAAAACAGCCTGATAGAACCCTAAAGATCCACATGCTATGACAAAATCTTCTATGATAAACTTAGGAATTTGCAATTCATTTTCTAGTTGGTTCTTTATGTCTTGTGTATCATCCGTAACGAACAAATTATATAGACCATCAGGATATGCTTGATTCAGTATTAAACCACTACTCTCTTTTAAACCAGCTGTAGTAGTTGAGTCTAACAACGCGTTATTGACTTCTGGTTCAAGTGATTTAAGACGTAAGAAGTTATAATATCCATGAGTTGTTTGTTCTTCCATAATAGTTTTCAGAAAAGTTTCTAATTCCCGTGTTGAATCGGTATATTCATTTCCTAAAGCAATATAAAATCGTAAGACTTCGCTTGTTTCGGTTATAAACGGGCTATCCGTTGACATGTGATTCACAATATTTATCAGAGCTTGATCAATTAAATTTTCAGTTTGCATATGGAATTTCCTCCTCTTATAAGGCTAACTTTTTTTGATATAAGTTTAACGATGTATTTAAATTTTCTTTTTCTTTTTCTGTTAAGTAGCCGATCATTAACGTTGATTCACTTAATGGTACGTATTTTAATAAATAAATAAATAAATCAGGAACGTGATAAATTTTAAATCCATTAATTGCTGGTTCCACGAATATATTTAAATATTTTTGAATATAAAAAGACGCTGTTTTGATGTAGTTTTTATCAATGGTTGTATTGATTTGTAAATGCTGTAATTTTCTAGTTCCAAATAATAAAATAAACAGAACACAAACTTCTAAATTAATATCTTCTTCATTAATAATCTTTTTGGTATCTTTGTGCCACCTACTCTGTAATTCCAAATATGAGGTTGGTAAATGAATTTCGCATTCGGACTTTGTGGAATCCATCATAATGTAATTATCTAACTTATGACGTGCAATATAATTATTGATAATAGTCTCCTTATCTAAATAGACTGGAAAAGTAATAACTATTTCTTTATCACTTATATATTTGTTCTCACCCTCCCCTAATAATGCGGCCATAGCTAAATCAGACAATCCCTTAATCAAATTACGTTTTTCCAAAAAATAACTTCCTCCCTTCAGAAAAAAAACCCCAAGCAATAGAGTACTGCTCTATTGCTCGGGGTTTTTCCCTTAGAATTTCTTTTGTTATTCATAGTCTAGCATAATAAAATCTAATTGTTAATAAATAATTAAGATGTTTTTTGCTTTTTCCCCTGCTGCAGACTATAAGACTGATTTTCAACAAAAACTGCAGCTTGAGTTTTATTAATCCCTAATAAGTGACTGATACGATCAATCGATAGCTTTTTAGTATAGCGTAAATGAAAAATATAGGCATTTCGAGCCGTTGTTAAATTTAAAGAATCAATTCCTTCCTCTCCCTCACGAATAAATCGTAAAGAGTCTTTTAATACATCGTAGTCCATCATTCCATACTCTTCATTACTATTTCTCTTTTTTGATATAAATACATATGGTGTTGTATGGAATAGTGATTGTGTATAAAAAGCGTGAAAGATGTCAGCATCCTTATCATATAAATCAATAGTTCTACTTATACCATTCTTCCCTTTAACGTTTATAGAGATATGTTCATCATTTATGGTTACGTCATCTTTAAAAAAGTGTAGTTCTGTATAAGTAGCACCCTGCAAAGCGAATAAGTAGACCACTTTCATACGTAAATTATATTGATCAGAACTTAGTATTTTGTATTTCAAGTCTAGTAATTGTTCATATGAAAATGGAATTTCAACTATTTCTCTTCTGTATGATTTGATCTTAGTGGTTGGATCAATAACTATTAATTCTTTTTCCCATAGATAATCAAAAAACCTCTTTAAAATCGTTAGTATCTTATTAAGTGTATGAACAGAACACGACTTTTCTTTGCTCCTTAAAAATTGGTTGATGTGACGTACTGTTATCTCATGAAGTTCTAACTTATTTTTGTACGTAAAGTCAAGATAGCTGAAGAATTGGTTTATTACATCACAATACCCACTTATAGTTGAAGCACTTATATTTTTGTTTCGTAAGTGAACCGAAAAACCAAACGGCATAGCTATCACTCCAATAAGTAATATATTTTAATTATAATAATAACATATTACCATTCATCCTTATTTTTGTTTATTTCAAGCTTCTCAAGACCATTATAAATCGTTGCGAATAAATAATTATCAGGAACGGTGATTTCAGTTTTTCCCTTCTTAATAGCCCGTATAGCAGAGATAAGCATTTTGTTTAATTCAGAATCAATTTCCTCTAACTCAATTAAAACTACAAACTTCTTTTCAACTTTGGATTTAGCACGAAATATTATACCTACCCACTTTGACATCTCATCGTAATCATTACTGAATGCTGTGAGTGTACTATGTGTTAATGGTGGAACCCAATCATCTTTTAAACTATCTTTTAATATTTTATCTTGTGCCTGTTTTTTCTTTCTACTTAATTCTTCATCCGTTTGATTTGGAAAATCGTCATTATCCGTATCTTTATATGTATCTATGTTTTTATCTGTACTATCTTCCTGATAAATCTCATCTGTAGTAGATCTAATAGATGCTCGATTTGAACTGCTCATTTTGGGCTGCTGATTTTCCGCACCCCAAGCATCGTTGCTATCATGGGGTTTTTCATTAACAACCTCATTATCTTTTTGAGTTATTGGCTCTTTTTTCTTTAGAATTGAACCATCCCATAAATCAGCTTGCTCAAATTTTACGATTTCTTCTATGTCGTCATCTGAAAAACGAACTTGGCTATGATAATAAATATATTCATATGTTTTACCATTTCTTCTTATCATCTGTACAATATATTTTTCATCAACTAATTCGTCCCAAATTCTTTGTATTTTACTTTTGCCAGCTTTTTTAAATCGTTTGTATAACTCTGTTTTTCGTAATGTCCAATTGTCCGGATAGGAGGTTAGATTTGCTAATAGACCTATAGCTTCAGGACTTAGGTTTTCTACATCTTGTAACATATTTCTATTTAATGATTCATGCCCTTTATTCTTAATGTATTTTTTAACATTCCCGCCTGGTTCATTCATTTTAGACTCCCCTTGATAACATAGGTTTTATTTTTTTGGAAGCATCACCTTGGGTAGTGTTTTACTGAAGGTTATAACCCTTAAAACACATCGTCAGCAAGGCCAGGAGTCTATATCCTTTATTCTCTTTTACCAAATAAAAAGAGATTATAAGATGTTATTCCTGGGATTAACCAGAACAACTTCTAACAATCTCTCTTGAAGTGCAAAATATATAACAAAATGGCTATAAATGCTTGTAAAGAATATGTCTGCTTGTTATAATTATTTATGCAAATTAAATAAAAAGATATGTAAGAGTTGTTCTTGGTTTAGATCTAATCGCAATGCCGGCCAAGCTAATGCGATTCCCGTACTGATGGATCTATCTTCCGAGAACTTTTTCTTTTGTTTTTTTATATATTTGCAATCTTTTAACAATAAAAAAAGATTGACTATTAATAAATACAAAACTCTACTGACATAGTTATCTCAGTACAATTTCACATTCATTAACTCTTATACGTACCGGTACAGACTAATATAAAATTAGCTATACTTCGCCAAAAAACACACTCAATCATCAACACAAATTGTTTAATCGCCATACACAATTCGAGTTATTTCGTCGCCTTGTTCATAATACTAGCAAATGTTTTATTTCTTGTAAACAACTTTTTGGAAAATGATAGAATTTGAATCTAAGTTTGGGTGGTTCTTGAAATAAAAATAAATGTTGTCCTTTTATTTAATATATGGTATTATTAGTTTAAATTAATATATGAAAGCTTTGATTGACTACTCTTTATGTACGTCTCAAGGCGCACTCAATATGAAAATGAAAAGTCCTCTACTTTCGCCGGTAGAGGACTTTTACTTTATTAAGATTATTTACTTAATAAAAACTTTGTTTAATGCAAATTAGTTTGCGATTATCTGGATCAATACATAAATAGTTGCCAGTACACCAAGTATGTTTAATATGTTTCCTGTTACTGCAGCTGCTTTATCTCCCCTGTGAAATATCATTATAATTCCCCTCTCTCTTGTAAATATTGTAAAACTTGCTTTCCCCTTTTTGTAATTACTAATAATTTGTTTGGAAGTAATGATTCATTAATTTCTATTAACGTCATGAATGAGAGTATTTCTACGTATTTTTCTGCTGTTTTGCGGTCTATCAAAGCATAACTCTCTACGAATTTTTTTTGGCTATCGCTTTTCTTCATAACTCTTCTCTTAATATATACACTTTCTGTTAAATCTTTTATACGAATTGGATACTTGTACCCTATTTCTGATATATAAGAGAGTATCTTTTTGGAGACTGGATCTTCCTTTATTTTCTCAGAAAAAAGTAAAATTAATTCCGTAGTGAATTCTATTTCTTTCATTTTCATCATCCTCTTTCTTATATGGTAACCATTTATAGTAACCATGTCAAATAATTTTACAAATCCCCTTTAGAGTCTTGCATGACAGCAACGATATTTAAAATATCGCAGTTTATTTTATTAAATAATTTATAATTATTGTAAATTATTAAATTTAATAAAATAATATTTTATAGTAATAGATAATTGTCGATTATTTTGTGAAATTATTCTCGATATCATTAATATCGGGGAGTGAAAACTGTTGAATTTATCAATTTTAAACTATATTATTGAAATAAGTTATCATTTTGAGAAAAGTGGTGGAATGATGGAAAATCCAAAGGAAACCCTAACTGATGAATTTCGAAACGATTTGTTATTTATTTATATACAGCAAGAGGGGTTAGAACATGAACTGTTTGATGACAACATTTTTTATCAGAAGATCCGAAAGAATGTTTCGTATTCAACAAAAGAAGCTGCCTCTTTATTAGGTTTAGGAAACAAAGATTGGACCATTAGAAATTACTTAAATAGATATAATTTGGATGAGTACGTGCAGATAGGTAAAGTTGGTAATCAGATGATGCTGGATTATGATTCAGTATTTAAATTCAAAATGATCTTTTTGCTAAGAGATTTAAAGAATAAAAAACCTGTAGACATTGCTGGTATTGTTGGTACGACACCTACGGAATTTGAACCGACAACACATAAGGCTAATCCCTTTCGAAATTCAACAGATTTGTCTAATGATGTAAACAATCACTCAACTGTAGAATTATTACTTCTTTCAAACTTATCCCAACAGCGACAACAAATAGAAAAAAATATACAAGAAATTCATCAAAAAAGGGATACATGGTATAAAGAGATATCAGACGTGACTGATAAGATAACATTAATTGAACATATGAAATATCAAGAAGATTATTTTAAAAAAAATCAGAAGTTCTTGATAGATGCCCTTGAAGAACAGTCCAAAAAGGGAGGGGTTTTCTCATTCTTGAAGAAAAACCGTTCAACAGTTTTTTCTTCTCTTAAGGAAAATATGGAGCAAGAGCAAAATACTGATACGCAAAACGATACAGAAGATAACTATAAAAAGTTAATTCAAAGACGGGATAAGTTGGAAAAGGAAAAAGATGAGCTGTTCCAGAATAGTGAAAAAAGGTTAGCAGAGTATCGAAGAAAAATGGATAAGATAGATGGAAAAGTAAATGATATTTATAGTAAGTTAGATTCCAATGATCCTGTTATGGAAACACTTTCGTCTATACAATATATTGAGGTTGATAATGATTAAGTCATTCTCCAGTTAAATATTCGGAGAATATATACTAAATTGAGTAAGTGAGAGAAGAGTTACCGCTTTTACTTCGCAGTTTAGTTTTTTATTGATAACGAGTTCACGATACGTTAAATGCTATTGTTAGATTAAGGTTTGAACATAATCATTTAATTTAACTTATAACAAAAAAGTCATAGAATCTATGACTTTTTTGTTATTCAAGAGTAATGTATTTAGTTTGTTTAATCCTGATTTAAATCAAAATCATCTTCAATATCACTTAAATCTAAATTTTCAAGATCTTGTTCTTCTTGTTCTTTATTAGCACTAGGGTTAAATTCCTCTGTATCTAATCCAAATCCGGCTAAATCAAATTCGATATCATCATCATCATTTGTTGCTGCAATTTGGTCAATTGAATCTGATTTAAACTTAACTGCCTTTTGTTTTCTTCTGAATTCATTGAATTCATCTACTAAACCTTGCGACAGTCGGTTAGGAAGTCCATGCGTCTTATAAAAGGTGTACACCGTTGCGTTATATCCTGTCTTTCCATCTAAGTAACCAGTAAATACGGTTCCTTGTAAGGGGAGTCCTTCAGTAATTTCTTCTTTAGCTTCATCCAGGAAAGAACTTCCTAGTTTATTCGTAATAGCCTTGTCTACTACAGCTAGCAACCCGACATGAAATACTTTTGAAAAAGTAGTATTACCTTGGTCGTCTTTCTCTTCAAGATTGATAGGATCATGTAATCGACTATTCTTAGATGACTTAATGAACATTTCCTTTAAGTCTTGACTATTTGTAATGCTGTGATTGTCTTTTATCATTTTACCGATAACGAAGCATCCAGTTCCTTCTAGTACAATTCTTCTAAAGTCTTGCCTATCCATAATCACATCTGTGTTGCCAGAGTTAGTTGCAATATTAACTTCATGTAACGATGAGAAGATCTCATCATTAGCATAGTCGCGATAATTTTCGAATTTGTTTCGTATAGACTCGTCTTCTTTCCATGTGTCATAGAAGTATTGATTATCTGCAAACGAGATAAAGGCAATACCATTGGCTCTATTTTTGGATAACTTCCAAAGTCTATTGGTGAAATCATTTACTTGTCTTAATACGTCAGGTCCATCTGAACGTACAGGTAATGTTACAACAATACCGATTTTTTTAAATCGTTCTTCTGCTTTCTTTATAGCGTACGTTTGAGCCTTTTTTGGGTTTTCTTTAAATAAATCCGTGTTCTTAACTTTTTGTAATTCTTCTAGAATGATGGGTTTATTGTAATGTTCAACATATTCTTCAACTGCTTTTACAATTGTTGAGGTTCCGGTTCCGCCGCCTAGCCCTGCGAAGAAAAGAACTAAGTCATCTTTTGGTCTTACACGATCTCGGACAAATCCTTTTAACTTCTCTCTAGCCTCTTGATTATCTTCTAAAATTGAAACAGCCTTTTCAGGATTCTTACCTAGTCCACCCAGTTTTAAAGAGATGCGGTTTTCTTTGGGTACATACTTTAGCCCCTGCAAGTCACCATCATTTGAATTAAGTGCTAACGGATTATAAACAAAATTATTATCATTATCCTTTACTTCTGCAAATCTATCAGCCATGCGAGTTCCGGCTTGTCCAAAACCGACTACGGTCATATTGATAGAAGGGTAATTGTTATTAAACATTTTCTTCATCTCCTTTCTCGGATTTTGCATTATTAAAGCGTCTTTTTATTTCTCCAGCCACCTGTTTTCCACGAACTGTAAAGTTAATCACCTTTGAAGGAGGAACGGGTCTGTAATAGCATAGGCCCATCATTTGCAGAGAATGAACAACCCTTTCAGCGTGTTTTCGATCAATATTAGCGTTCTGAATTACAAAGGAGTTTGATTTTTGTACTTTACGTTGTATGTGTACTCTTTCTACTATTTGACCAACTGTAAGGCCAAGTTCCTCTTCGTCTGCTGTGTGTTTCCCGATATGTATAAGAACTTTTCTTGCAGCTTCATCATTGATAACAATATCCGCGTACATATTAACTAAGTCAACAGGGAGCTTAATATCCTTGTACTTTTCATATAGGCTTCTGTCCAATTTTTAATCCCTCCTTATTTTATCGTAGGTACTATACCTCTCAACTAGTATACACACTGATATAGTAACTAAAGTATATGATATAGTAATTATTGGTTAATTGCAAGTAAATAAAAGGCTATTTATCAGTGTTTATATATGGTATCTATATATGTCACCATGTTTAGTTTCTAAATAGATTATATTTAATTTGTTAAGTTGTTTTAGTGACTTTTTCAATGTTTTATTAAAAAAATATTGAGATTTTATAGTTTTATAGATAAAACCAGTTAAAAGATAAATATATTATAGTAGTTTTATCTATGTAGTTACCAATATTAGTAACTATGTGTTGATGGTTGACAGGATAGGTTTTTTGGCTTTGTAGGATACACTGAAACAATATATAGAAACTATATTTGTATACATATATAGTTTCTAATATTAAAACAGATATTGTTTAATTGTTAATGAGAGGTAAGATATATCCATACTTTAAGGCATAACGAATAATCTGAAATAATCTTAATTAATATTTATAAATATTAATCAGTTTACGTATCTTATTTATTAAAGTTCAGCCAATTTTAAATTCAATTATTATGTTAATGGATATACTGAAATCGAAGTGCCGTCTGTATACTAGCGTCTGTATATTATAATATGCAGACGGGTGCATACAGGCGTGGATTTTTTGATAATAAAGTTATACAGGTGTTTATTTACCAAAGGTTTTAAAGTTAATTTAAGCGCAAAAATTAGATGGAAATAATAGATACTATTATCATTCTAGTTATTTGAGATATACTTTATTTTGGTTATAAGCCTTAAATATTAAAATCGATTTGAAAATATTGGTTATCATGGTATAATATTTTTAAATTAAATCATTGATAAAAAAATACTAAAGGGAAAATACCCATTTTTATGCGTGAACCACACGTGTATTGATGGGTATTTTCTTTTTTTCTGGAGAAAGGAGATTTTAAGTGTACAAAATTGATGAAGGGCCTAACAATCGTGGTATTGAACTAAGAAGTCATGATCTTCAGGTGTTGCTATATTTGTATGAACACAAGTTTCTTAAAACTTACCATATGAAAGCTTATGTCAATATGTTTAGAGTTTATTCAGATGATGGTTTTTATAGGAGGGTGATAAAATACAGGGAAAACAAATTAATAAAGCAACTAGATAGTGACAAGGTGAGCCTTCAAAAAGGTTATAAATCTTACCGAATCACTAAAAAAGGTATGCGTTGCTTGGAGGAGTCAGGATATATCGATAGTATACCTACTCGTTACTCAACAAGATTAGGTAAACATATAGACCACCATTTTTTCACTCAGGATATAACACTGAAATTCTTACTCGCAGGAAAAGAACATCAAGTCCCAGTTAAATCAGAATCGGCCTTTCAGCAGAAGAATCAAATGGATAATGCAGTTGTAGCTGATAGAATAATACGATCTGGAGATAAGATTTTTAACATTGAAATAGATACGGGGACTGAAAATCACCCTAAGCTTTTGGATAAACTCGATCGATATGCCACGTTTGCAAATGAGCATAAAGACAAGCATCATATTGTTTTCTTTGTTTTGACTGATCAATCTTATGATGCAGAAACAAACTATCCGAAGAACAGAAGTAAACGTATCCGAAATATGAAGCATTCTTTCTCGTCAGAAAAATACTTAAAGCATAACAACTTGGATATTTATGTTTTGTCCTACAAAGATGCCGTAAATAAAATACCAAGACTTATTGAGGGCGTTTTTCCACTTAATGACCAGAATAAAATCAATGAAATAGAATTTGCTGTTTCTTTAATTAAAGATAGGATCAAAAGTTTTCCTTATCATTTTATTGAGGATGAAGAAAATGAATTGAACAGAGTTCTATCTAATACAGATATGCTATACAAAATGAAAATGAAAGATGGATATGGAAAGCACCATGCCATATGGTCATTTTTAGACCAAGGTAATGTCAAGTCTTTCAATCATGTGACTCAACTTCTAAAGGTTAAAGAAATAAAATCTAATTTAATTAATGTTATTGGATTGTATGATAATTCGACTGAACTAGAAAATGATGTATTGCCTTATGAAGTCAGTAAATTACAATTGGCCATTACTGATAAATTTCTTGCTGCTAAAGAGGTATCGGTATACAAAGTTACGGAAGGTAATAGAAGGGAGCAGATACCGTATGCTTAATTTTGCAAGAGATATAAAGGTGAAAATCCCATTAATTATAAGTATCATTTTTATCTGTTTTAGTATCTACTGGTTATTACGCAGTGGTTTTAATGCCTGGTACTTATTAGAGAGTGGCTATACGGGGGTTCTCAAAACAGGTGGCTACTTCGGACATCCGTATAACATATCCTTTTTTCAATTTGCATTGTCTGGGATAGTATTACTATTTGGCTTTCTCTTATCTACGCGTGTGAAGTTGCTTGAGAAAAGATATATTCGTAGGCTCTATTTTTATATTGTTTCTACAAGCGTTATTTTGACATATGCATGGTTGCTATTGATGGCTACACATTCAAAGGTGATACCTTATTTAGATAACTTGATTGCTGATGTGGAAGTTGAGGGAAACACCTTGCAATATTTCGTGAATGACAGTAGCACATCTTCAATATTAATTATGTTTATTCCACTTTTTATAGTAGGTGTTATTATTTATTTGCTATTTGAAATGTATCAGTCCCATACAGAACAAATTAAAGAAAAATTTTATGAGTTCAACTGGAGTGGTAAATGGCTCCAAAGATTTTCGAATATGGAAAAAACATCTCAATTACCTGATATGGAATTAGGAGAGAACTCCGAAACTAGTGAAATGGTAGTGCAACCTGGTAAGGATAGAACGCTAAATAATATAATCATTGGAAGTATTGGAACAGGGAAGACGGCGGCTTTAGGATTGCCTATTATAAATCAAGATTTGCATCATATTACGCAATATATTAATAACTTTCCTAAACTGTTTAAAAAAGAAGACTACGATACAGAGAATGTTAAAGGTGCTTACATGAATGGCATTAGCATTATCGAACCGTCTAATGATCTGTGTAAGAAATCTTTAAAACTTGTACAAGCACATAATGTGCCGGAGGAAGCTGTAACATATATAAACCCATTAGACCCTAATACACCAAGTATCAATCCAATGAAAGGGCCGGTAGAGAAAGTTGCTGAAGCATTCGCCCAAGTGATTGAGGGGCTAAACGATAGTGGGGATTCCGGAAACTTTTATTTCGAGCAAGCACAGAGGAATCATCTTAAACACTATGTATATCTCTTGAAGATGCACGACACCGAAAAAGAAGTAACGTTTGATATGTTGTTAGATATGTATAATAATTCCCAGGTTGTTCGACAAATGCACATACAACTAAAAGAACGAATACCGAATAATATCGATGAAATGGAAAATCGAGATGAGAGAAATCGGTGGAAGATTATTCAACAAGTCGATGAGTGGTTCGACCAGAATTTATTGCCTGTTACCGTTAGAAATGGTGGCGGTCAAGTTGTTGATAAGGTAAAAGAAGGAAAATATCGTGGCCAAGATAAGTATTATGATGCTAAAGCGGAACATGTACAAGGGCTTCGTAATATCTTAAACGATATTGGTTCAAATCCACTTATTCGTAGGGTAATGTTTGGTCAGTCCAATTTTGATTTTGATGTCCATTTAGAGCGTGGTGGTGTTTTGTTAGTTAATACAGCAAAGGGCGAAATGAACAATCTATCTAATGTATTTGGTAAAATCGTATTATTATCTCTTCAAAATGCTGTGTTCAGAAGGGAACCTGAAATAAGTCCATACCACCATATAATGATTGATGAAGCACCTGATTATCTTTATCAACCATTTCGTGAATTTCCTGCACAAAGTCGTAAATATAAGACGATTATTACAATTATCTGTCAAACTATCGCACAAATGGCTGATAGATACGGAGAGCATTATTTAACTACATTGGTTGGTACATTGCGACATCGTATGATTTATGGGGATGTACCAAGTTATGATGCGAAATACTTTTCTGAAATGTTTGGGGAAAAATATACTTATGAAGAATCAACAAATGATCAAGTGGTATCTGCATTACAAGAAGATCCAAGAGTAAGGACTGGCTCTACTTATCAAAAGACACTGGATAGTTCGTTATCGGCAAGTGATGTAATGTATCAAGATGCGTTCCAATGTGCTGTTAAAATTGTTTCTCATAATAAGCCGCTTCCTGTTCAACAGATACAAGCGAATTTTGTCCCTAAAGGTGAATTTGAAACAAGTAAAATAAAAGTTAAGGGCAGTTCAGCTGAGGTTTGGTTGAAAGAACGTAGGCAATTTGCTGGTGACTTATCCCACTCCGAGGTTAGTGAGGAAGCAGAAAGAGATGTAGGTCAAATGGCTCTTGAAGAGAAGGAGTTGGATGAACAAGAAATAAATAATACTATATCTCAAGATTTTCAACTATTGGAGCATGGCGGAAGGCCAAAAGGAGACCCGGAACTTACAGTTGATTACGAACAAATCCCTTCTAGTAATGATTTTAATCAGGGAGAACTAAACAAATCGTCTGAAGTTGAGTCGTATGAATATGAGTCTGAAACACAAGGTAAGGAGACAAAGGAAAAACCTGTGAGTAGTGTTGATTGGTCATCCGCAATTCCAGAATATGAAAAAAGCAAACTAGATCTCTCGCAGTCTAAATTTGTTGAAGAAGTAGAAAAAGCTGCAAATAAAGAATAATTTTAACTTGTATAAATTACGTAAATCGTTTACAATGTGAATCAATATAAGAAGTTACTTCTTGAAAAGTAAATACAAAGGGGAAAAACCCCATACTATCCAAAGGGATACGTATGGGGTTTTTCTTTTTGTATATATGTAATGAATCAAACAAATACTAGGAGGTTTTTAAATGGGTGTAGATACAAACACATTATCAAGAGAGGATTTAGAAGCATTAACTCAACAATATCGTGAAAAAGCTGTGATGCAAGGGATTGTTAAAACGGTTAGTGTTATGAATATTCCAGTTGAGCAAGAAAACGGGTCTGTTGTGACAAAAGAAACAGACGTTGCCATATTTCGGTTAGCTGACGGTGTAACAGGTTACTGTCCAAAAGAGGAATTTCGTGAACACAATTTCAAGAATTTAAATGGTTTTGTTGGTACGATTCAAGACGTTGTTATTACACGAATTGACTTAGAAAGCCAGCTGGCGTTTGTTTCTGTTAAACAAGCTGATGCAAAAAAACGTACTGAGTTTTGGAAAGAAATTAAGCAGTATGAGGAACAAGGTGAACTGCAGGAACATAAATATCCCGCTACAATACAAGGGATTAACACAAAGAATCAAATTGTTCACTGTAGAGTAAACGGTCAAGATTGCTTTATGTATAATAGAGAATGGGACTGGAACCGTACCGTAAACGTTGAAGAACAAGCGGATAGAGGGATGGAGATTGATGTCGTTGTTGTTCGTTTTGACGAGTCAGTAGGCGAAAACGGTATTGTAGAAGTCTCAAGACGATTAACAAAGAATGATCCATTTGAGAAGTTAGATAATCTTTATCAGAATGATTTAATTATGGGGAAAGTTTCCCGAGTAGATAAAATCCATGGTATTTTTGTTGTTGTAGAAGGTGTCGAACTTAAAGGAACAAAACCACGTGCATTACCAGAGCCGTTGGTCGGAGAAGTTGTATCGTGTCGTGTGATGAATATACAGGCTAAAGAACGTAAAGGGAAAGTAGTTATTGTAGATTATCCTCGTGGGAAAAAGAAACGAAAGGACTTAGGCGAATTTTTGTATGAGTAATCAAACAAAAACGGAGGAGCAGGAACAAGAGTTTTTCGTTTCAAAGCAAGGAGACATCCCTTTTTGGGATCATCCATTAATGCGAGGATTTAAACTACTTCCTAAAGAATATTATCCCTTTCTTTATCACAATGAAGTGTTGTCAGTTCATAGGAGCGGTAAATTGGATGAAGCGGATTTCCGTATCCTGAAAGTAATTGGGGATGCTGTTGCAATTAATGAAAATCAACTTCGTAGAGCTTTATATAAAGCAGGTTTATCGTACTCTGATACATCAAAACGACTTGATGGATTAAGACGAAACGGTTTTGTAGATAGGTGGAAGTGTCGCTTGGCCATTGATAAAGACGATAATGTAAAACCCCCCGCTCCATTTACGCTAGGAGTGGCTGGTTATATGTTAATGCGACATTTATATAATGACCAACTATTCACTCGTTCAGAAAAGTGGGACACACAAGGGCCATCTACTCTACAACGGTTCGTAGCCACTAATGAGTTAAAAATTTCGCTAGTAGAAAAAGGTGTATTACGAAAGTGGCGTTGGAACGTAGGACTTTCCTATAAAGCTCATATTCCACAGGTCTTTGGAGTTGGTACAATTGAAACACCAAATGGAATGATTAACTTACTTATAGAACGTGCTCAAATGTCGCAAAACTTCGTAGGATTTTTACAAACAAAGTTAAACAAGTGGGAGAATTACTTTGAAAAGCATGCTGCCTTTCATCTGAATGACTTTGAGGATGATCCTGCTATTGTGGTTATTTATGCATCTACTTATTCTATGGCTTCTTTCATACAAAAAAACATAATGTTAGATACATTTAGCTTTGGTGTATGGATCTGTGTGGAAGAAGAATTTAGTGAGGAAGAAGGAGTTGCTAATTCCTTTTACCAGCCAACAGATGAGGGATTAGTTAGGATTAATCTTCCTTTTTTACACAAATAATAGTTTGACTAAATTATTATCGTAGTGTATTCTGATTTTAGTGCTATAATATCTAGGATTTTATAGCACCCTTTCTAAAGTTTTTTTATTGGAGGGTATCGGTAAATTCCCTCCTTAATTTTTTAAATAACATACATTTGAATACATACAGGGAAACAACCCAATTAATGAAGGTGCTACAAGCCTATCATTTTTTGGGTTGTTTTTTGTTTTATAAGGGTGGTTATCATGAATAAAGTATTATTTGCAATTGGAGAAGATTCCATATCATCAAGTTTACGAAAGCATTTAACGCAGCATGGATTTAGCGTGGAACAACATGAAGTGATTCATGCTGATTATTTAGAAGAATCTATATCTGATGCCTTGCCGAATGTCTTAATCATACATGATTTCTACTTACAACATAACTTTGATAATGAATTCAAAAAAGAGGATTGGATTATCCGTCTATGTCAACAGTTCAGGTATCAATTTGATGATAATTTACGTGTTGTTTATCTTTGTGAACGTCCAGAACATGATCCATTCTTATCACGACTTATAGCAGTTAATGTATTAGACATATTTCATAAACGCTCCATTAATATAGAAACTCTGGTGACACAGTTGAAAGACAAGCCAAGATATTCCAATATAGCACATTTGGTTAATTCGAGTTATGCAGATGGAACTAAGGCTACTTCAGAAGAGAATGAGAGTGATGGTAATGATGAGCAAGAACAAGAAACAAAACAAGACGATGAACACGAAAGTAAATCTAAAAAGAAAGTAAATGTTAAAGAGAAAGTAAAAAAGAAGGTTGTTGTTCACGAAAAAATTGTCCATTCCTCTTCGGTAGTTGCCGGAGTATTCAATTTATCAATGAAAGCAGGATCTTCTTTACTAACAATGATGCTAGCAAAGGCATTAGCAAAGAAAGAGGTAAATGTATCTGTATTGGATGAACCATCTTCCTATGATGGTCGCTCTCAACTATATGACTCGATAGGATTACGTTTACATTTTGATAAGTTTTTGTCATTGCCCCATGCAATAAAAGATGAACAGATACTTTCTAAACACACTATTCCAGAGCAAGTTCATGACGGTATTCATTGGTATGTAACAGATACACAAAAAGAAAAGATTCCTAATTGGAATGTTATGGATACAATTGAGATGCTGCGTTACATTCCTACTAATGTAACACTGCTAGATTTAGGATATTACGATTTAGAAAGTGCGGACAATTTACTGAAGTATTTAGATCATGTCTTTTTTGTCCTAGATGTATCACCACAAGAATTAGAAGCAAATAAAGATCGCATTGAATACTACTTGCAACAAACGTCATTTTTAAGCCACAATCTTATTTTGAATTACTGGGATAACAGTTTGAAAAATAAAGGTATTCAAGAAATATTCGATTTAAAACAAGCTATAACATGCCCCGTATTAGATATAAAAACTATTTACAAACAGTACTATGAAGGCAAGAATCCGTATGATGAAAAGTTTATTCAAGAAGATGTTCATCAAACAATTGAGAAGATGGCAAAACAACTTATACCTGGCATTCAGCTGAATGATAAATCGAAGAAACGAAACCTTATACCAAAACTTAGTAGAAATTAAATAATATGTAAAAGGTGGATAAATATTATGAAGAAATTTTTAAGTATCATACTCTCCGTACTCATAATAGTAGGAGGTTTTGGTGCCGTTGTTGCTTTTGACAAGGTAAAAGATGAAGTCAATACAACAGAAGTCATTGTGGCGAAGAAAGATATCGCTTTTAAAGAAAAAATTCAGGAAGAGGACTTAGAAGTTGTGGGAGTTCCAAGCGACCAAGTTATAGAGAGTTCTTTAAACCCGGAAGATATGAAAGTTGCATTAAATGCACACGCAGCTATTGAAATCCCTAAAGGGGCGCAAATACACAGTATCTTACTTGATTCTTTTGATTTAATACCTAATGAAAAAGAAGGAGAATTTATTGCTCCAATACCTAAAGATTGGTTGTTTGCAGTACCTCAATCACTAAGAAAAAGTTATATAGCTGATTTTTATGTAATTTCGGGAGATGATCAACGAGTTTTAAACTCATTATCAGACAAAGAAACTAAAAAAGAGGACTTGGAAGCAGCTATTACAAATGATAAAGAGCCAATTCTAAAAGATGTTCGCATATCAAGTGTTAAAGACGGGTCCAATAATGAAGTTGTGACAACAACAAGCAAAGATGCGGGTTCAACAGGGGCGATTTCAACAATTGAGATTGTGGCTAATGATGAAATACTAAATATGTTACGCGATTATACAAATAAAGGGTACAAATTATACGTTGTATATAGCTTTGAACGTTCGGCTGATAAGAACCAGGAAGATAAAAAGGAATCAGAAAGTGAGGATACTGCTAATGAAGGTTAGTTTATTGTCAGTTGATGAAAATCTGATTGCGGGTGTTAAATCTAGTTTTGATAGTGTTAAAACGATTCAGAATATGAAGGATATAGAGACCTCTACAGACGTGCTTATTTTGACAGACCGCTTTCTAGAATATACCGATATTGTAGAATACGATTTTACATCTCATGATTATGTTTTCTACGTTATGCAGCAAGAGATTATACCTGTACTAGAAAGAACTGTACAAGGTATATGTGAAGGTAATAATATTCATTATCTATCTGGACGCTTAACAAATGAACAAGTGGTACATGAGATTATGCAGGCTATAACTCCTCAAGAAATTGAAACTAATCATGTCTATTCGTTTTTTTCAAGTGTCTCTAATGTAGGTACAACCTCCACCTCCTTGAGTACGGCTTATGCACTTAGTGAAAACAGTAAAGCAAAAGTAGGTGTACTAATGCTCAATGCTTGGGATAGTGGAGCGGATTACTTAAAGTATAGTGGCCATTACCTAGATGAGATTAAAAGTAACCTATTTAATAAAATGTATGAATCAAATGATACGTTTCAAGAACTGTTCCAGGAAGTGAAAAAAGACTCGCTTTACGTTTTGTTAGGAAATCGTAATATGAAACTTGAACGATTATATACAAAAGAGGAAATCAATAGACTAATTGAACGAGCAAAACAAATCTTTGATATTGTGCTGATTGATGCTGGAAGTCATTTTGATAATGCGAATATCGTACAAGCGCTATATTCAAGTGATTATCATTTGCTTGTTTTAAATCAACAAGAAAAAGCAAAGCGTAAATTTGAAGATGCGTATAAAGATATTTTAACTCCACTCGGGTTTCAACGTGAACAATTCATGTTAGTTATTAATCAGTATAAAGATAATGCGTACTTACCCAAAATAAAGGATTTGAAGGCGGCATTATCAATCCCAGTCTTAACTGCGATTGAGGACTCTAAGAATGGTTATATGGCTGAAATGGAAAATAAATCACTATATCTTTTCGAAGATATTAAGTATCAAGAAGGGATAAATGTAATTGCTAGAGCAATAGCATCTCAATCTAATATTGAATTTGAAGAATCAATTAAGCGGAAGAAGTTATTTAGTTTTAGTTAGTGGGGGTGTATGTATGGATAAAGTCTTTAACATTACTGAAGAAATTCAACAATCGTTACATGATAGTAGCACGGACTATTTAACAAACACTGAGTCCGTTTCCTTTGATGAACTTATTAAAATTGTAAAAGAGCACTATGATAATTATTTCAAAGATGAACACGTAAGTAATGAGAAAAAACAAGACAGGTTAGAGCTCTATCATCTTGCTGTTATTGGGGATAAGGAAACAGAAAAATTCTTAGTTAATGAGATTGAATCCTTTCTTCGTGAAAACAATTTAATTAATATACCTTATCCGAATTATTATGACAGTTTGTCACATGCTTTATTTCATGAAATATATCGCTTTGGGGTTTTGCAAAAGTGGAACAACATGCGAGAAAGTCCGGCAGCTAAGTTTGTAGGAAAAGAATTTTGGATTGAAGAGAATGATACATTTGTTATGCAAGAAGAGGAACTGGAAAGTGAACAGACAATACGAGAATTTATACAACGATTCCAAGCAGGACAAAAGAACTTAAAGGTAAATGATTCGAATCCTTATGCAGAAATCGCCTTAAATGATCAAACCAGAGTAACGATTATAGTACCACCAGCAAGTTACAAACCTACTCTTGTTTTTCGGAAATATGTCGTCGCCAACTTCTCTTTTGAAAAACAGGCAGAATTAGGAACTATACCATATGAGGATGTAGAGTTTTACGGAACATTATCAAATTTATACTTTAACACTGTCGTCGCCGGACATGTGAAAAGTGGAAAATCAACTTTTTTAAAAACAATATATGGATCAAGAAGTCCTAAAAAAGTCGCTGTTTTGATTGAAGGAACTGCAGAAAGCTTTCTGAAACGAGATTTTCCAAATCGCCTGGTACATGAACTGTACTCGGAAAATCAAGATATTAATCTTACCATTCGTCGCGCATTAAGGTTGGATCATGACTATATTATTGTACAGGAAGTTAGAGGAATAGAAGCTGAGGGTGCTATCGCTGGTACTGAACGTGGGAGGCGAGGGCTATTAATGTCTTATCACGTAACAGATCCAGAAAACACGCCTATTCAATTAGCACAACATATTGTTGATGAGTACCCAAATCGTCGCCAACAAAATGAAATCAAGCGCGTCGCCAAAGCTCTTGATATTGGAATAACTATGACTAGTGTTGAAGGTAGAAAGAAAATAACATCTATTTATGAAATTGTAGATGATGAAATAAGCGGGAAACCGTATGTGAATTTTTTGATTCGCTATAACGAAGACCGAGATAAATGGGAGTATAACGCTGATGTATCTAAAAAATTGATTTATAAAATGGATAAAGAAGACACTGAATTGTCGGAGAAGTTTATTCAACATTTAACCTCGAGAGCTAAACTTAATCCAATGGAAGTGGATCCTATACGGTACATTTCTACTGGAAAAGAGGAGTGAGTGTATGGAAATAGTAGAAATACTAGTCAAAGTTCTTGGATATACACTCGTATTGTATGGGGTATGGCGTTTGATAGGGCAATATATTGTTGCTAATACAATTAAAATGCTATATCGAGATTTCAAGCGAAGTCGATACTCGAAACGATTGCACCAAGTCAATAAAAATGACGAGAAGAAGCCGAAACGTATAAATTACTTTCATGAACACATTCGTTTAGTACTGTTAAGTTTATCGAAAACAAGAAGTGAAAAAGTAAATGTTTTAAATTTCTATGTTTTATCGCTTTTTCTGTTTGGTGTAACAGCTGGAGTAATTTACATGCTTTTATATGATGTCTTAATTGCTCTAGCAGTAGCTATGTTTTTCTCGCTTATGCCTTATACCATATTACGACTACGGCTTGTTACAAAGCGCTTAAAAACGTCTATGGCGTTCATGAATAATTTTCATTTAATTATCCAGTCTTATCATTCAACAGGTAATAATGGATATCATATGATTATGAATCTATGCAAAGACATTGAACATAAGGAACTAAAAAATAGCTTTATGAAATTATTAGCAGCTATGCAACGTGATAGACATGAAGAGGATTTGAAAGAAGTTGTTCGAGTTTTTGCATATACAATAAATTCTTCTTTCGCAATCCGGTTTGGAAACTTGTTAGTAAAGTCCTATTTATATCAGTCGGATATATCTTTACCGTTAAAAGATTTGAACCAGGATATTTCAGAACGAAAAAATGATTTGGAAAAAGAAAAATCACAAAACGTTGAAGTTAAAATCTTGGGGTACTTACCAATAATTGTGTTGCCTATATTTGTATTTGTAGCATATAAATTTTCCGTTCTATATAATTTTTGGGATTTGTTTACATCAACATTGCCTATAACGATATTTATTATTGCAACAGTTTACTCTATTATTTCATTATTTTTAGTACTAATATTTAGCAAGCCGCGATCTGATGTTTAGCAGCTATGCAAATTCATGTTTGAGAAAGGAGGTAGGTGGATGTCTCCCTTGTATTTCACAATAGTACAATATTTAGTCTTTAGTATCTTTCTGTTTACTGGAACAACAATTTTATATCAAACAATAACATCTAGAGAAGTTAGAAAGTTGCACCGTATAAAACTTGTAGAGAACATCCAAAAAAGCAAAAGTACAGCTGAAGAAAAACTAACGAGTAATGGGTTTAATGCCCAGTTACGACAAGCAGGTATAACTTTTTTGAACTCATTTCGATATGAAACTGTTCGTTTTGTGCTACTAATCATTTATTTGTTTTATTACATCATATGGCCACCCTTGGAAGGGAATACAGTTTCAACTACACCATTAATAGTTCTGTTTTTATTAGCGGTTGCTACAGAGCATCGGTTAAAGCCTCCAATCTCAATTATAAATGTTGTAATTAACCGTTTGATAGCGAGGAAAAGGAAGAATCGTAGAACTGAATTGTTTACACTTTATGATATTTTAAAAGCTGATTTAAAAGCATTACAGGATAAACAAGATGTTAATATATATGCTTTATTAAAGTCATCACTACCGATGTTTCGCTATATAAACGGAACTGTTTCTAGGTTTTTATCGCTATGGGTGACTAATCCAGAGAAAGCTAAAGATGTATTTTATGAAGATATCAAGACACCAGGGGCAAGAACACTAGGAGAAGTAATCGTAAAAATTGATACTGCTAGTCGCGATGAAGCGTTACATGTAATTCAGTCGGAATCTAGTGTTTTTGCTGAAAATTATTTCAAGACGGAAGTAAAAAATAACCAAAAACGAAAAAACATACTTATGACAAGTTTCTCTGTGAATGTATTGGTAAATGCAACCTGGTTAATCGCATTAATAGCTACTATGCTGTTAATTCAATTAAATAGCACGATGATTCAATAACTTATAACACTACTTTAAAGGGGGTGAGAACGTGGGTGAAATTAGCGGAAAGGTACTTAGTATTCTAGCAACTGTTGCAGTTTTTGCACTAATTGTAACTCAAATCCTTTGGCCTGCAATTGAAAGCAAAGGAGAAGCTGTAGAAACACAAATTACGGAGTCAAACATTGGTGGTGAAGGTTCAACTACACCGTAAACATCAAAATATTCCCCCTTTTGAATATCAGAAGGGGGTGTTTTTACAACAACACCTATAAGTCAAGATTAACAAAACTCTGTTGAAAGGATTTAAGGTTATGAGTAATCAACTTTCATTTATTTTATTAATACCACTTATATTATGGTCTACATTTCAAGGTGTTTTATATATTCATGCTAGTCAAATAGAAGAAACAGTTAACCTAGCAGCTTATGAAGGGCAAAAAGAAGCTAGCTTACAAGGACATTATGATGAAGAAATATATAAAGAAATAAGAGATTTTCTTGTAGAAGGGCATGGACTAGACCCGGATGTGATTAAAGTTGAAGGAACGGAAATAATTAAGCCTCGAGGAGAGCGAATTACGATTACGGTTACAATTCCTAGTCCAATTATTAACGTATTGGATGTATTTGGTTCAGATGAACAAGAACCCTATACCGTAACCAAACATATCATGTCCGAACATAATCCCGTATAAGTATAGGAGGTGTCTTATGAGTGAACAAATCAGAATGATCCTGGTCTTGCTTTTATCCGTAATGCTTTTAGTTATGTCCATTAATTTATCCACCTATGCTAAGTCATCAAAATACTTGAAAGAGGATATGGAAGTAGCGGTCCATGATGCTGCTTTATCATTAGATGAAGAATACTTATCTGAAGGATTGCTAGTGTTTGATAGAGATGAAGCAATGAATGTTTTTAAAGAATCTATTAAGTTGAACACTGGAATGACAGATAATGAATATGAATTAGTTGAATTTCAGGTATTCGATCAATCTAACTCTATTTTTCCAGTAGAATTTAATTCAGATGTTGTAGAATTTCAGGAAACAATTTTATATCCAACTGTTCTGGCTATCTTAAGAACAAAGACTAATAAATATTACTTTACATCGGATGAAAAAGATATAACGAAGGCTGCATCTTATACATATGAATTACGAAATCGAAACACTACTAACACATTATTACAATCAATAGCTACACCTGAAGTCAATAATAATGAACCTAATGATAAGGGTTACTATTGGCCGGCACCAACCACAACGAATATCACATCACCATACTCACCGAATCGTGTACATCCCCTTACTGGAATAGTTGAAAGTCATGACGGGATGGATATAGCAATTGATGGTATTGATAATGATCCTGCTGTGGCAGTTATGGATGGGGTTGTTACTTTTGCCGGAGTTGTTAGCGGATATGGGAAAATGGTTCAGGTTATACATGATAATGATTTGATAACTCGTTATGCACATTTAAACAGCTTGAAAGTTTCAAATGGTGAAGAATTGTCGGGTGGAGATGTTATCGGTTTAATAGGATCAACCGGTGATTCAACTGGTCCACATTTGCATTTTGAAACAATACTAAATGGGGAACACACAAATCCAATTTATCTTTTTCAGTAATATCATGTAACAATTTGCTACTAGTTCTACAATTTATTAATGAATAATAAAATAATTCTCCTCCATATTCCAAAAAATACTAGAATTGTTTATATTTAGTGTTATAATATTGATATAAATACTTTCTTATTCTTATTTTTGTGCAATCCAGTAGGATTTGCGGTTAATTAATAAACCATGCGTTCTTTGGAATGTGGATTTAGAACACACTACTTTAGTGTCTTTTAATCTACTTTCTAAAGAGCGCTTTTTATTTGCCGAAAAATAGAATAGAGAGAAAACACTTAGAGAGGGGAAAGAAAAATGAATAAAGTGATTATGACGGTTATTGTATTGTTTCTAGGAGGATTATGGTTTTTTCCATCACAAGCACATGCAGAAGTGAAAAAAGGTAAATGCGAGATGACAATCGACTCAAGTAAGCACAGCTGGACAAATAAGGCTCAAGCGAGTGGTCCTTGTAATGATCTAGTTCAAGGTTATTATCTAGCAGAAACTGATACTTTTACTATTGTTGGTCCTCCGACTTTTCCTGTTACGAAGAACGGTCAGCAATTTGAAGTATCTACCCCAAGCGCAAAATACCCAAATTCAATAATGACTGTTTATATTGTAAGGAATAAGACTGAGCCTGAAGAACCAAAAGAAGAACCAAAAGAAGAACCAAAAGAAGAACCAAAAGAAGAACCAAAAGAAGAACCAAAAGAAGAACCAAAAGAAGAACCAAAAGAGGAACCAAAAGAGGAACCAAAAGAGGAGCCACAAGAGGAACCAAAAGAGGAACCAAAAGAAGAACCAAAAAAGGAACCAAGAGAGGAGCCAAAAGAAGAACCAAAAGAAGAACCAAAAGAGGAACCAAAAGAAGAATCAACAGAGAAAGAACAAAAACGTAATGAACTGAAATTCAAACAATTAAAATTAGCAAAACTCGGAAAACAAATCTCCGCTTCAGGTGAAGAGGAGACACAATTGAATAATAAGTCGGGACAAGAAGAAAAAAAAGAAGATAAACATTCCGATAGCGAATCAACTGTAGATGGAATAATTTCTAATACACTTTCGCAACCATGGATAACAGTATCAATTATGGGAGCAATTACAATTATTCTATCAGGAGTATGGTTCTTAAAAAAATAGAGTGCAGCTGAAGGGTGATATCCCTTCCTCACTCCAAAAGCATATAATTAGAAGATTTTATTTATATGTTTTTGGAGCGAGTGTTTCTCTAAACACATGTCTAAACGATTAAAATTTGCCAAGAAACTAAATGAAGAGACAATCTGAATGGAGATGGATGTAGTAATGATAATAAATAAAAAAGGTAATATTGAAACACGATTATATAAAAAGATTTTTCTTTTACTTATATTTACTGTTGCAATTTCTCTCACACTTAATACAACTATATCATATGCGGAAGCTCCATATAATGTACCTTCTAGTATAGAAAATAATTGGAATGATTTAAAAGGTAGTAAGTCTCATTCTCAAAGATCAGGAAGAAAGTTAATATATGATGTTTATTCAAAAAAATACATAAATAATGGTTATCGAATTGTGAATAAAAACTTTGGTAAAGGTAGGCAACCCTATTTAAATTTTCGTGGGTGGTCTGTTATCTTTGGTCATAAAAGACACACAAGATATAATCATGATACCTATATTGTTGCCCACAAATTAGGAACTTCCATATCGAAATCTAAGGTATATGGAACAAAACATATCGGAATATCAGCAACAGAAGATCTTGAATATAACAATCAAGGATCAGGTGTTTGGAATGAATGTTCAGCAGGGGCTACTAATAAAGATAATGAAAGAGATTGTAATATGCGTTACAAAAGAGTTGGATTTAACGCCTTTATACCTTTAGAAGAACTTTTTCCTGACGCAAGTAAATCGGGAGAGTGGAAACTTTTTATTGTTAAGGAAGTAGATGGTCATATTGTCTATACAGAACTAATTCTACCGTTTGATTTTAATAATCGAAGTTATAAAGGTGGAGATATAGATTTATCAAGTGGGGTAAATGCTAACACTTTATATATGAATGGCAATGGTGTATTAAGAAGATCCTATCCACGAGAGTCACCTTCATCTGTTTATTATGATTTAGGATATGACCGTTATTTCACTACTGGTAGAGGCTATAACCAAATTGATTCTGATGAATCAGATACAGCTGTTTGGTACGGGGTACGAAGTCCGCATGATTCAAATAGAAAAAAATGGGGAGCATCAGCATATTGGTTATTTGGTGGTGAGCAAGCAACCATTAAGTTTACACCAGATGATAAACCGCCAGTCCATATAGCTGATAGTCTATGGTCAAATATGTATCGAAATGGTAGTGATTATTGGACACAACCAAACGATAAAGTTTATATTCGATTAAAACAAAGAGATAGAGATTCAGGTAATAAATTTCAATATTTACGATTGAACGGTAGTGGTTTAGATGTTCGTTCACGACACAATTTTAATGGGTCAGGTGGAAACCATTGGGATTTTATGACAAGTCCACACGTTAATATCAGTACACCTAATCGTACTCAAAATACTGATTACGGGGCTGTTAATTGGTCTGTAATTCCTAAAACTCATGGACATTATTATAATGTTATGTACTATTATAGGGATTTAGCTAATAACTCAATAGGTTATAATGATACAGGAATGAATTTAAGAGTAGATGGTGTAGCACCATCTAATAAAGGTTCGTCCATATGGTCACATCTTTATAAAAATGGTAATGATTACTGGACACAGCCAAACGATTCAGTCTACATGCGTTTCCAACAATATGATGGTCATTCAGGGAATAAACAACAGTATTTTCGTTTGTTGAATAGTAATGGTTCAATAGCAGTTAGAAGTCGTCATGATTTTTATAATGGCAGTTGGGATATTAATAAACAAGTTTATAGTAGTCACGTAAGTATTAATTCAGCTTATCGAGATCAAAATTCAAACTATGGGCGTGTACGTTGGAAAGTAACACCTAAGACACATGGAAAGACTTATACCATTCAAAGATATTACCGTGACAATGTTAATAATAATCGTGGTTACATCAGTAATGGTAGATTAAGAGTTGATGGTGTAGCACCTACAACAAGATTTAGTCCACATAGTAAAAGGTGGGCTAACTCTAATGTTACCGTTGGTGTCAATATTAATGATTCTCATTCAGGTGTAAAGCGATTTAGATACCGTATTCAAAAAGGTGGCAATTGGGGTTCTTATAGCTCTTGGCACTATGGTGATAGTAAAAATTTGACCTTATCCTATGAAGGACGTAATAGAATTCACGTTCAGTCACAGGATAACGTGGGGAATACTCGTAACAATTATTCGGGATATTATTATATTGATAAAACCGACCCGACTAGTAAATCGGATAGTATAACAGGGCATTCCTATAGAAACGGTGGTAATTACTGGGTTAAACCTAATCAAAGCGTTAATGTTCGATTGCGTGGTTATGATGCTTTGTCACGTATTTATTTAAGCTATATTCGTTTGTATGGTTCATCCCATGCACGATCACAACATAATTGGAACAGCAGTTCAACACATCTCAATAACTATGATACAAGTAGTCATATAACTGTTAATTCAGTTAGAGAAACATATGAGAGTAGTGACCGACGATATAAGGAAACTACTTTTAACGTAACACCAAAAACACATGGACAGTATTTTAATGTATATAGTTTGTATCGTGATAACGCATATAATTGGAGTAATAGTTATAGTTGGAATTCAACGGGTATGACGATACGAGCAGATGGCGTTGCCCCTAATGTAGACTATCGTAATGCAGAAGATACACAAAATATGGAAAGTCGTCCCTGGAGTGGTGATGACATTCAAGTAAGACTAAAATTTGATGACCCTCACTCCGGATATAAACGTTCAAGATATGCATGGACTTTGTCAGCAAAAAAACCAAGTGCATCAAATTGGTCTAAATGGAAAACAAATGCTAGCTATTTAGTTTCAAAGAGAGTATTTGGGAAGTGGTATTTACACGTTCAAACAGAGGATAACGTTGGAAACAAGCAATGGACATATAATGGTTTCTATAAATATAACGAGCCTCCTAATGCTAGTTTTATATATGCACCTAAAGTTCCTTACGAACCATCTGATTATGATTATGAACCTCTAAATCCGTATGAAGGAGATAATGTTCAAATAACAAATACCTCTACAGATCCGGAAGGACATCAAATGACAGCTGATTGGGTTGTGACGAATCCAAACGGGGTTAAATCGACCTTAGATAGTTGGGATATAGAACCTTCAAAAGTTATACCTGGTATCTATACTGTTCACTTAACAGTTACGGACGAGTATGGTGGAGTGGATGATGTCACAAAAAGTTTCAAAGTATTACCTTTAGCGATTTCTGGAGAAGTTAAGCATACGGAAAGATGGAAAGAAATTCATGAAGAAGCTGGTAATTTAAGTAGTCAATTTTATAGCGGTGAGAAGTTTTTAGTGTCTGCAGCGACAATTGATTATCCAATAGATGAAGTAACAGTAGACTTTAGTGGAGAACAATTAACAGGTGATCTACTGGAAATTCATAAAAAATTGCGTGCAGAGCCTCATCCAGAATACTTTGGGGAATTATTCGAACAATCTATGGCGGAACCAACGACTAAACTAGTAAATGGAAAAGTATATTTCTTATATACCGCACACTTTGCTAATGGGATTGTTAAACGTAATGTCGTAGAAGTAGAGATAATCGACGATGTTATAGAACAATTAGATTTTTATCGTAGTAATTAAAGATAAGTAACACATAAGTTTGTTAGGTAACATTTTATTATCAGGGATGTAGATATTGTTTTATCTACATCCCTTTTAGTTTTTAATCATATTTTCACAGTTACATAAAAAAAAGGTTGCATAAATATTAATTAAACTAGTAAAATATACCTATATTTAGGTGTAAATTTTAAAAAAATAATATATAATGAATAAATATATCAGTTTACTCGCCAATAACTTGTATAATCGTAGTATAAATAGTTATGATAGAATAAAATCATGCCTGTTTGCTATAGTCAACGATTATATAAATTTATAGAAAGATAAAGAAGGGTGGTAAACATGGTTAACTTTATTAAAGAAGGTGCAAGTGTAATGAAAAAAATGGAAAGAAAATTTGATTTACATGAAACGTATTTCAAACTTGATACATCAACTGTACTCCATCTTGTTTACCTTCAAAAGACCATAATAGAGTACTTTGAAACGGAACAAGAAATTAGAAAGCAAACATTGTTTACAGAAACAGAAAAATTAAATCTATCCGAATTACCTCAGCTAGAGCAAATGTGCTTGTCTGAAGGTGATATCAAAAATAACTACGAATTATCACATAAGCAAGCAGATTACGTAAGCTCTGCTGCTCAACAAGACCTTAGTAAATTACTGGAGTTTCCACGTATAATTCGTGAAGAAGATTGATTTTTGAAGTCGCATTATTTATAATAAAATTATAACTTACTTATTTTATTATTTTTTAGCGACTAGTTATTGTAGTTAGCAGAAGAAACAAAGCATAAAGCCTTTGGGCATTGAGGACACACGTATGTGTTTATTCTCTCTTGCTCAAAGGCTTTTTTTGTTGTTGCGAAGAAAGTATAAAGTAGTAAGAGAATACTAAACTTAGGAAGGGTGATGTAATGTTTAGAATTACAGCATTTTTAAATGTTCACCAGGAGAAATTACACAAGGATCTGAGAGGTTTTGGATTTACTAATGACAGAGAAGGTGTGTTGATGCTGAAGATGGATCAAGCGTATTTACGAATTCGGCCAATTTCAAATCAACATCATAAAAGGACGAATGTAGGTTATCATATTTATAGTAATTCCTCTATAGAAACGATATTCTACTTTTTGGATATGCTTTTACCTTGTTATCAACCTTCTATTACAGGGGTTGAGTATCAATTTAAAAATGATGAAAGCATAACACCAAGTGAGATTCGGAAATTGGGCGGGAAAATGCACAATCCTAGCATTTATTTTATTAAAAGTGTAGGAATTGTCTTTTTGCCACAGAATGTCATAAACATGCAATGCAGAGGACGCTACAATCTAAAACAAACATACGAATGTATGAAAGAGATTAATCGTATTGAACAGGAGTTAGTTCCTGATACGTTTGATCTCTTTTCTTATTTGGGTGAAGCAATATAAAAAACAGAGAGGAATGGTAAATATGGTAGTTGTTAATAAAAAGGCAGATTCAGATTTTAAGTGTATGGCTTGTGAGAGGTATATTAAGGGGAAAATGCAATGGATTAAAAGAATAATACAATTAGGTGTATGCGAGAAATGTTATAAAAAAGAACAAAAAGGAAAATTAGCGTAAAGGCGTTTATTTGCCTAATAGTTCTTGAATAAAAAAATGGAGAGATTGCGGAAGAACAAACATCTGAATGCTGAAAGAGATTAATTGTATTGGACAGAAATTGAATCCAAATACGTTTGATCTCTTTTTTTATGGTTGAAGCGATTTATATGAGAGGTGAATGTGATGGACACACGCAGTATTTATCATCCTGAAATCAAGTATATTCATACTGATGATAAGGAAATCAATAGGATAGAAAAGCGTATTATCCGGCATCTAAAGCAATGTTGGAAGTTTACAACAGCAGAAGGTTCAGTGAACATAATTAAATCCATAGGGAAAGATAAAATTACCATTGAAACAAAAGTGAGTGATAAAGGATTTAGCATTAGTCGGGACAAACTAAAAGCAGCAATAGGACTTTTCTTTAAAAAACGCACTATAGCACGTAAAGATTTAGAGAAGTTTTCTCCATTTACCTCTGCTATGTGTATATGGTAACTTAAAAGTGAGCCACAATGACAGTTGAAAACTGAGCCACTTTTGATAGACAATAACCCTAACGCAAGTTGGGGGGATATCAGGAGTGATTACAATGGAAAAGAAACAATTAGTTCTTCAAAAGT
>JBDNGJ010000178.1:0-51858 GCA_041689365.1 Virgibacillus sp. | reverse complement strand
ATTATTCTAGCAGTTACTTTGCATCGCATATCTTAGGTGTACAAAAAACTTATATCAATGTTGCCAAGTCAACAATAAAAAACGTACTGAGTTTATCAATGATAGCCATTTGAGCTTATTCTATAGATGCGAAAGTTGAGTTAGTAAATAATCGTTCTTTTATTGAACGATTATTTTTTATAGAAAAAACTGCAAATTTCTTATTTACTTTCCTGTATAATACAATTTATTATCATATAAGATGTCTATTTAACACGCAAGGAGACTTTCTAATGAATAAATTTGCAAAATTATTTAAGGTAAGTTACTTATCTACAATTAGATTAATCGTATTGTTCTATTTGATAGCAGTTATACTATCGATGTTATTACTGAGTATTCCTTTCTTTCATAATGAAGGTGTAGATTTAACATTTATTGATATTTTGTTTACTTCTGTAAGTGCCGTTAGTGTTACCGGACTAACAGTTGTTTCAACTGCGGATACGTTTAATGCTGCTGGAAGTATTGCACTTTCTATCGTATTGCAATTTGGTGGGATTGGGATAATGACCTTAGGAACTTTTATTTGGATTATTCTCGGGAAAAAAGTTGGCCTAAGAGGCAGACAACTCATTAAAATTGACCAAAACCAAACAACCTTAGGAGGACTTGTTCAATTATTGTTAAAAATCCTTAAGATTGTATTACTAATTGAATTAATAGGTACTATCATATTAAGTACTTATTTTTTATCTTACTTTGATACATGGCAAGAAGCATTATTACAAGGGTTTTTTGGTGCAGTTAGTGCTACGACGAATGCTGGTTTTGATATAACTGGCTCCTCGCTTGTTCCTTTTGCAAATGACTATTTCGTTCAATTTATCAATATTATTTTATTAACTTTAGGTGCAATTGGATTCCCGGTATTACTTGAACTACAGGATTTTATAAGGGGAGATTACCATGGACGTAACCCAAAACATAGTTTTTCATTATTCACAAAACTTACTACGGTAACGTTCTTCGCACTTATTTTAGCTGGCTGGCTATTAATACTGATTTTAGAACATAATTCATTGTTCTTTGCTGATAAAAGCTGGCATGAAAAAATGTTCTATAGTCTATTTCAATCGGTTACGACCAGAAATGGTGGTTTGGCAACGATGGATGTAAATGAATTCACTTCGCCGACGCTTATAATGATGTGTGTCTTAATGTTTATTGGTGCATCTCCAAGTAGTGTAGGGGGAGGTATTAGAACAACTACATTCGCTATAATGCTGTTAGCAATTTATAATTACGCTAAAGGAAGAACTAGTATTAAGGTGTTTGGTCGGGAGCTTGATAATGAAGATGTCATACGTTCATTTATTGTCATCACAACTGCAGCAATGTTATGTATAACTGCTATTATAGTAATGAGTTATGTTGAACCCTTCCCATTGCTCCCGATTGCTTTTGAGGTCTCTTCAGCATTTGGAACTACCGGACTGTCAATGGGAATCACTCCTGATTTAAGTAATGCTGGTAAGGGTATAATTATTTTTCTAATGTTTGTAGGCAGGATTGGCATATTCTCATTTTTATTTCTTATTAGAGGAAAGGTAACAAAAGATAAATTCCATTATCCAAAGGAAAAAGTCATTATAGGATAGACTTTTTGAAACTCTTGATAAAAGTAAGGTGGAATTGGTATTACCCGTTTTATTGAAACAATGATGTAACCTTTTTCATTTAAATACCGTCTGTGTTTAAAAGAGAAAAAGGGGTGGTCAAGATTAGATATATATTCCGCGTTATCATGATTATTAGTATTAGTATCCTAATTACGGCCTGCAGCAATGAGGCGGGGGACAGTGAATCGAGTGGTAATCGAGCCAATGTGAATACGGAAGAGAAATCTTCCCAGGGAAACAGCAGTATTTCAAGTGGCGCAGGTGATGATGCTGTTAGTGAAGATAGCGGCTCACAAGAGGAAGATGCAACATCTCAAAACGGGGAAGCAAGCGACGTGAATCGAAAAATAATTTACACAGCTAATCTTCGTATCGAAGTGAAGAATTATCAAAAAGCAGTAAATGATATTCAGACCCAGGTAGCAGATCGTGGTGGCTATATAGTGGAGTCGAACATGCATGGTGGCTCTGAAGACGGTTCAACTAATGGACAATTAACAGCACGGATTCCCCAGGAGCAGTTTCGTGAATTTGTTCAGTTAGTAGAAGATGGAAGCAGTGAGGTTTTACAAAGTTCGATTTCCGGTCAGGACGTGACTGAGGAATACATTGACCTGGAGTCACGATTGAAATCAAAACGTGTTGTCGAGAAACGGTTGCTTTCATTTATGGAGCAAGCAGAAAAGACAGAAGACCTGTTAACTATTTCTGATGATTTGGCAAAAGTTCAAGGAGAGATTGAAGAAATAACAGGTCGAATGAATTACTTAGAAAATAAAGCCGACTTAGCAACGGTAACAATCCATATTCAAGAAAAAAATGTAACCATTTCAAGTATAAATAAGGAAGATTTAAATACCTGGGAAAAAACAAAACAACAATTCATGAAAAGTATCAACGTACTTATATCAGCCTTCTCAAGTTTGTTCGTCTTCTTTATCGGAAATTTACCAGTACTTATCATCCTTGGTGCTGTTGGGCTGGCAATATTTTTTGTTATTAAAAGAAGAAAGAAAAGCAGTCGGGAATAGTCAGTTTATTTAAGGTGTAATTCTAATTGAATTGTACCTTATTTAATCGTATGGTTATTCTGTAAGGGTGGTGATCGATTGGGAAATAAAGAAGAAAAAATCTCATACTTGAAAAATGCAAAAGCTATTGTGGTACTGAACAAAGGATTCTCGCATGACAAAAAATATGTTGTTGATAATAAATACCTTGTCAGGATTTTTCCAATTCAGGATCAAGAAGATAGAAAGAAAGAATTTGATACACTAAATGAACTGGCAGGATTTTCTGGCTATGTACCAAAAGGCTTTGAATTTGGCTCCCTTATCGATGAAGGAATGGCGTACATGGTCCTTGAATACCTGCCAGGCAAAGATGCTGAAGTGACCCTGAACTACTTAACGAAACAGGAGCAATATGCGACAGGGTTTCACGCAGGTGAAGAATTATATAAATTGCATCAGTTTTCGGCACCTATAAATTATCCGTCCTGGTATTCTGTTAAAAGGAAAAAGAACAATAGATATCTGGAGCAGTTAAAAGAAATTACTATAGACAAAAACATCAAGGAAATGCTTGCAATATATATAAAAAAGAATGAACATTTAATGAAGGACAGACCGAATACATTTCAGCATGATGATTTCCATCCTGCAAATCTCTTAATACAGGATAAAACTTTTTCAGGAATTATTGATTTTCAACGGATGGATTGGGGAGATCCAATTCATGACTTACATAAGCTAGGTTTCTTTTCCAATCGAATAAGCATCCCGTTTACCAGAGGCATTATTGACGGATATCATAAAAACACTGCCATTAATGAATCATTCTGGCAGCTGTATGCCTTGTACAGTGCTATGCATATTGTTTCAGCACTAGTTTGGGGGAAGAAATTGGGCAGCGAAAACTTTGAAAGGATGCTGGCCTATTCACTTGATGTGATACAAGATCATGATCATTTTAGACAATGTATTCCAGATTGGTATAAGTGAATTAAAATTTTGAAAAATAAATGATACAATTGAAATATCAGTTTATTAGTGGAGGTTAACGATGAAAATAAAAGTAACGAGTATTTTTGTAGAGGATCAGGAGAAAGCATTGAAATTTTATACAGATGTTTTGGGTTTTGTAAAAAAAACAGATATGCCGGCCGGAGATTATAAATGGATTACTGTAGTTTCACCAGAAGAACCTGGCTCGGTTGAATTGCTTTTAGAACCAAATAATAATCCAGCTGCAGAAACATATCAAAAAGCGATTTATGATGAGGGAGTACCAACGATATCTTTCACGGTAGATGACATTCAGCAAGAATACGAACGGTTGAAAAAACGTGGTGTAGAATTCACAGCAAAACCAACAGAAGTGGGACCTGTAACTTTTGCGATTTTTGATGATACATGTGGAAACCTAATTCAGATTTCTCAAGAAAAATAATACAAACAGGATGCGGGGAGATTTTATTATGAAGCTTTATGAAGAACTACAGCAGGTGCTGGCGGCTGACCGGGTTACCATGAATGATACCATCTTGGATCAACATAGTTCAGATGAATCTTATCACAAACCACATTCACCTGAGCTTGTCGTTTTTCCGGAAAGTGCCGATGAAATGAGTAATATTATGAAACTAGCAAACAAGTATAATAAGCCTGTCACCCCATTTGGACTGGGTTCAAGTCTGGAAGGTAATGCAATCCCATATCAGGGTGGAATAAGCGTTGACTTTTCATTAATGAACAAAGTCCTTGAAGTACGACAAGATGACTTTCTGGTAAAGGTACAGCCTGGTGTTACACGGTCCCAACTTGATAAAGAGCTGAAAAAGTACGGACTGTTTTTCTCAGTTGATCCAGGTGCAGATGCTACATTAGGCGGGATGGCAGCCACAAACGCCAGCGGTACAACTGCAGTCAGATATGGTATCATGCGGGACCAAGTTCGTGATATGGAAGTTGTCCTTGCTGACGGAACAGTGATCCATACAGGAAACATGGCTGCAAAATCATCGTCAGGCTATCATTTGAATGGTCTATTTGTTGGTTCGGAAGGGACACTAGGATGTTTTACCGAATTAACGTTGAAAGTTATTGGTATTCCTGAGCATATTATGGCTGCCAGAGCTGAATTTGAAAGTGTTGACGATGCTGTTAACGGGGTGATTGCTATATTACAAGCAGGAATTCCTGTAGCAAGGGTGGAACTAGTTGATGATCAGTCGATTAAACAGATGAATCATTTTAGTGACACCAATTACAGTGAAGTACCTACTTTATTCTTGGAGTTTCACGGTAATGAGGCAGGCTTACAGCAAGATGTTGAATTTATGAAGGAAATCGTTGAGGATATTAACTGTCAAAAAATAGAGTTTGAATCAGATACAGCTGCCAGAAATAGGCTTTGGGAAGCCCGGCATAACGCTGCGTACGCATATATTCATGGTCATCCTGGCAGAAAGCAGATGGTAACTGACGTCTGTGTGCCAATTTCTGAACTAGCCGGAGCAGTTAAAGATGCCAGAGAAGCCGTTGATGAATCCGGTCTTTCAGGTGGTATCGTCGGTCATGTTGGGGATGGAAATTATCATATTTTATTAATGATCGATGTCGATGATCCGGCAGAAATTGAAAAAGCTAATGTCGTAAATGAACGTATTGTTGATTATGCACTTGCAAGAGGCGGGACATGTACCGGTGAGCATGGTGTCGGCAAAGGTAAACAAAAGTATCAGGCAAGAGAACACGGCGAATCACTCATTGTCATGCAGAAGATCAAACAAGCCCTTGATCCTGATGGCGTATTGAATCCTGGTAAAATAGTATAGCATATAGTAGGTTTATCGACCTGGTATCGGGGATATCGACCTTGAATTTGGTTTATCAACCTGAAATGTGGCATATCAACCGGAATAGAGGGATATCGACCTTGAATTTGGTTTATCGACCTGAAACAGGGTATATCAACCAGATATGATGCATATCAACCGGAATAGAAGGATATCGACCTTGAATTTGGTTTATCAACCTGAAATGTGGTATATCAACCATATATGATGTATATCAACTGGAATAGAAGGATATCGACTTGAAATTCGGCTTATCATACCTGAAACAGGGTATATCAACCAGATATGATACTTATCAACTCGAATAGAGGGATATCGACTTGAAATTCAGTTTATCAACTTGAAATGTGGTATATCAACCTGAATAGAGGGATATCGACCTGAAATTCGGCTTATCAACCTGAAACAGGGTTTATCAACCTGAACCAAGGTATATCAACTAGATATGATGCTTATCAACCGGAAACAGGGTATATCAACCAGCACGCGGAACGATATCAACTCTCATCTACGCAACTCAAAAAACCGCTTCGACCTGAACATAAGTCGAAGCGGTTTTTACTTTTAATCATCCAGATTTCAGTCCTTGACTGTAATGGATCGCTTAACTGAAGCTTACTAAAAGGATATCTTAGTTATCAGTTATTTCAAAGCCTGCCCGGATTGCCGGCATAGCGGATCCAGGGTGGTCAGTTGAATAGGTAAGCTGTGGAACTAATGTCATGTCAATTGCTTTTTCCTTTTGCATGTATAAGCCTGGATAAAGATCAATCAGGTGATAACCTTTCTGTCCAGTTGCAATTGTTGTAAATTTAAGTGTCCCTTGACTGTTAAATGAGCACATATAGCCCATATATGCATTATCATATGTCATATAGTAGGCGTTATCGTATTCAGTCCAGCCACCACCTTTTATTGTAATTTCAACTTTTGTACCCACGGGACCGGACTTTGGTGAAATATCCACAATGGATGGTAGTATTCTCAAATATGTTTGCCCATAGACTTCGTTTTCAGTAACTAAGTCAATCCGATGTGGAATTCCCCCAAGGTCATCCGGGATTTCAAAGTCGTAATGCAGGTTGCCTTGTTCGTCAGTTGTAATTGTATCAAGATTAGTACTTGTTTCATCAAAACCTAATGCGGTTACGCGGCTGCCTTTCATGGAGTTCCAGACGACTGTCACTTCCTGACTTTCAGGTAAGCCTGTAGCAGCTAGCTGAACTGATTCTCCGACGGTTCCTCTGTTTTTATCTAAATTAACTTCAATACCTGATTTATTTGTAAGCTCTGGCATTTCTACTCCGCCATTTGCTGCCTTAGGTAGGTCTTCAACACGATTTTTTATTATAGGCTTTTCATCATTTACTTCGAAAATAAAATCAGGTGCTGGCCAATGTCCATGTGGTGACTGTTCATGATTGATATATGGGGACCCAAGATAGCCCGACCTAATACTTATAGCATGCTTACCGACTTGACCTGCTGCGCGGATTTTGGCTTCAGCAGTTCCGTTTGTTGAAATGCCAGTTATTGCCCCAGTATATTTATTATCATACGTAAGCTGCCACATAGACTTGTATGTGCTGTATCCTAAACCTTCCATTTCAATGGTTATCTCAGTGCCCACGGGTCCTGATTTAGGAGACATGGTAAATGTTGGGCTGACAAAAAAACCAGTTTGACCGGTTTTCTCCTGATCAGAAACAACAAAAATGGTATGGTCACCACCAAAACCTTCTGGTATCTCGAATGACCCTTTCCAAATTCCATTTTTATTACTTTTACCTTCAGCAATTACTACTTCCTTTTCTGTATAGACGGGACCAATAAAAGCATATAAATTCTCAATTTCATATTCCCCGTCGACTGTAGTCCATTTTAACGATACAGATGTATTAGGTTCAAGCTCATCAACTGTAAAATCGACACGCTCACGTATTTCACCTTTACTGCTTGATAGTGCTATGTTATTTAGTAATTTTTCCGTCTGGTCTGCATTCGCTGATGCTTCAGCAGACTCTTTGGAATTTGATTCTGACTGATCATTACTACAGGCACTCAAAGTAATTGTTAATATTATTGCTGTTAAGATCAATATAAACTTTCTGCTAATTAATTTTTGTAACAAATTGCTCACCCTTCCGTCTACTCTACAACGACTAGAGTAGCTGTCATATCACCATGGCCAGCTCCACAGTACACACTACAGACAATCTGATATTCACCGGCTTCAGTTGGTGTGAACTTAGCAGTCCCGTTAGGTTCATCTATAGCAACATCCAATCCCTTTATAGCAATGCCATGTGTACCTTCTTCAGATGTTAAGTTAACAGTTGCCTCCTCACCAGCTTTTACATAGAATTTATCCTCATTAAATGCAAAGTTGGTTGCAACGATATCGACATTCTGATTTGTTGTTATTTCTTCCGACTCAACTTCCTCTTCGGTATTGGTACTTTGGTCAGCAGTTTCAGGTTCCACTATAGTAAGCAGGGATGGTTTCACATTAAATGGACGAAATTCACCTTTTTTGTCTCCTGATTCAGCTGTTACAAAGTATTCCATTGTTCCGGTAGGTGTATCTTCAGTAACTTCATATGCAACTGTCCAAAACTTTGGAGCACCTTCAGTGTCAGCAGGATGTGAACCATACCGCATGTCTAACACCTCACCTGTTGACAAATGAACTTGTAAAGTTGCATCTTCCATTTGTTCTTGTGTGCCTGGGTCAATAGCATCCATTCGCCACACAATATTATCTCCAACTGTATAACGACTTTGAAGTACACATCCATCAAGTTCTGAAACCATATCACCTGAAACTATGATATTACTATTATCAGATGTTTCTTCTGTACTTGTATCATTAGTATTTCCCGTATCATCCTTAGTACCTGATGCATCATCACTGCAGGCGCTTACAAATAAAGCGATACCTAATAGTAAACTTAACAAAAATATATTTTTTTTCTTATCCATAATAATTCCCCCTAACAAATTGGTGAAGAGCATATATAGAAGCCATCCGACCCTCCCTTGTAACAAATTTAATTGAATTAAAGAGAACAACTTTGCGCCATTTGTAATAGGAAAATAGTCATAGTTGTTTACTATAATTATATTCCTGTTTTTGGCAAACACAATATTGATTTATGTTAACTTTGTGTCAATTCAGTGAATAATTTCATCATAATTTAAGTGATCTTGCACGCAACTCGTGCGACAGCACCTCCAACTCGAGCGATAACTCCTTCAATTCGAGCGATAACTCCTTCAACTCGAGCGACAGCGCCTCCAACTCGAGCGACAGCACCCCAAATTCGAGCGATAGCGCTCCCAAACTCGAGCGACAATGCATCAAACTCGAGCGACAGCGCCCCCAACTCGAGTGACACTACTAAACAACTTGAAAAGGTATTTGAAAAAACTGACAATTTACAATATAATAAAAGCAGATAAACGTATGCAGAAGGAGTGTTCTAATGTCTAATTTCGGTAATCAAGTTCAATTCAATGTGTATCAAACGATGACAAGCCCTGATCCGGAGCGTTTGCCAGTTGTTTATGAGGATTGGGAAAGGCAAGCACGTGATGTTCTGGAGGATGGGCCTTACTACTATGTTGCGGGTGGAGCAGGTGGGGGCAAAACAATGAAGTCAAACCTTCGTGCTTTTGATCGCTGGAACATTGTACACCGTATGCTCCGGAATGTGGAGGACCGGGACTTAAGCGTAAATCTGTTTGGACATACATATAATTTTCCGCTGTTACACGCGCCAATTGGTGTACAGTCGATCATTCATGAAGAAGGAGATTTTGGTTCAGCACGGGCCTGTGCTGAGATGGATGTCCCATTTATCGCCAGTTCTGCTTCAACTGTTCCGATGGAGAAAATAGCTGAAGCAATGGGAGATGCGCCACGTTGGTTTCAATTGTACTGGGGAAAGGATCCGGATGTAACGGCAAGTTTTTTGAAGCGTGCTGAAGCATCTGGTTATTCTGCTATTGTGGTTACATTAGATACACCAATGCTGGCGTGGCGGGAATATGATTTAAAAAATGTTTACTTACCTTTCCTGCTAGGTGAAGGGGTTGGAAACTATTTAACAGATCCTGCCTTTCGCTCAAAACTTGAAAAGCCACCTGAAGAGGATCCGACTGCAGCGATAATGCATTGGACCCAAGTGTTTGGAAATGCTGGGCTAACGTGGGAAGACATTGCCTTTTTACGAAAACATACCAATCTTCCAATCTTATTAAAAGGAATACTAGATCCTGAGGATGCAAAATTGGCGCTTGATTATGGGGCTGATGGAATCATTGTTTCTAATCATGGGGGGCGACAGGTTGATGGAGCAATAGGAGCGCTTGAAGCTTTACCGCAAGTATGTAATGCTGTACAGGATAAAATCCCTGTGTTAATGGATAGTGGGATTCGCCGTGGTTCGGATATTATAAAAGCAATGTCACTTGGTGCTAAAGCCGTACTTGTAGGAAGACCATTTATGAATGGATTGGCAGTTGCGGGTGGAGATGGAGTAAAAGAAGTCATGAAAAATATGATTGCAGATTTCGATTTAACCTTGGCGCTATCCGGAAAAAGGTCAGTGGAAGAGTTGGATAAATCACTGCTTAGAGAATCGGAATAAGTTATGAGGCAGGTACATGTAATGTGTTTTACATGTATGGCTTCTTTTTAAGTAGAAGTATTTTTGATAAACTTAAAGCTAACTTGAAAATTAGCGAGTGATTCAATGATTTATCCATACATTATGATGATTTTCGTTGTTATTTTTTATGCGGGAAATATTCTTCTGGGGAAGGCTATAAATGAACTGCCACCGTTTACAATTGCGTTTTTTCGGCTGGTAGTAGCTTTTATGATCATTTTACCTTTTGGCTTAAAGAAAGCTTGGAAGTATCGTTTTAAAATGTGGGAATATAAAAAACCATTTGTAATTATGACTTTAACAGGAATTACGTTCTTCAATACATTTATTTATGGTGCATTACAATTCACCACGTCAACAAATGTATCGGTGCTTGAAACGGTAATACCAGTTGTGACGGTCGTATTAAGTGCTGTCCTTTTAAAAGAACGGCTGCTGCACATACAGAAGGCTGGTGTTTTTTTATCCCTTGTGGGTGCTGTTTGGGTAGTATTGGATGGAAAAGTATTTCAGTTGGCTAATTTGAGCTGGAATGCTGGGGACGGTATCATGATTGGAGCAATTGGATGCTGGGCAGTCTATTCAATTACTGTTAAAGAATACATGCACCTGTTTCCGCAAAATGCTGCACTTCTGGTGATGAGTGGGATATCGATTATAGTTTTGTTGCCTTTTGTTGTTGGAGAGTGGATTGTGTCAGGGGTTCCTTCTTCTTTGCTGACACCAGTTAATCTAAGCAGTTTAGCATATCTTGGGATATTTCCATCTTTCATCGCATTAGTATGCTATAATCGTGCCGTTAGGATCCTTGGTGCATCACAGGCATCCGTATTTTTAAACTTTTTGCCGATAGTTACCATGATTGGTGCCTATTTTTGGCTGGGTGAATCCATTACAGTAATGAAAATTATTGGAGCTGTGGCAGTTATATGTGGTGTGATCCTAACAACAAAAGGTAAATGATTTCAATAATTAACGAAGTACTTTTCACCATATCGATGGATGTTTAAAAGTTTATCTAGCTGTTGGCTGCATTTAATTGTTTTATAGTGTGCCAAGCCATATTTCATGCCTAACTCAACCATTTCATTCTTTTTCATTGATATTGCTTCGATTAAATTATGTCGGACTGCTTCTTCTACCTGAATCATTCTATGTACTTCCTCTCGTTTATATTAGAAATATCTAGTAAATTAGTCACAAAGAGACAAAATTCATTATGCCAATTCTCCTATTGGAAATCAATAGTTTCAACAAAAGAAGACATAACCTTACAAAATACGACATAATAATTATTTTATAGTAAAATAAAGGTAACAATCATAGTAGGGAGGATTTTTTTTATGACAATACTAGATGACATTTTGACACATAATGAAAAGTTTGTGGAAAATAAAGAATATGAAAAATATCAAAAAGGAAAGTTCCCGAACAAAAAACTCGTTATCCTCTCCTGTATGGATACGCGATTGGTTGAATTACTGCCAAAGTCGATGAATGTGGGTAACGGTGATGTGAAAATTGTCAAAAATGCAGGTGCACTTATTTCACATCCGTTTGGGAGTATTATGAGAAGTATTCTTGTTGGTGTTTATGAACTTCAGGCTGATGAAGTATGTGTCGTTGGTCACCATGATTGCGGCATGTCCAGCTTGAAAACGGAAAGTATTATGAACAAGATGACGGAACGTGGTATAAGCAAGGAAAGACTGGATACATTGCAAAATGCAGGAGTAGATCTGGAACAATTCTTAAAAGGTTTTGACAGCGTGGAAGACAGTGTAAGACAAAGTGTTTCAACCATTCAAAATCACCCGTTAATTCCACAGGATGTACCTGTCCACGGATTAGTAATTAATCCTGATACAGGGAAATTGGATGTTGTTTCTAAAGGTTATTAATTAGAAAATAAGAAATGTGGTATACCGTTTGGGTATGCCACATTTTTTAACTAAGGCAATTCACCCAAAGGCTTGGCGAATGCCAAATAATCTAATTTTCACTTACAAGAAACGAGCTTTTTTGGGGCAAACTATTTATAGTGGATAATTTAAAACAGGGGTGAAATCATGATCTTAAATGGAAATATAATTTCGGGTGAGTTTGATAATTTAACGAATGAGTTTGTACTGCAAGAAATTAAACATTTTTCAACGCAATCAACTATTAAAGAAAATCAATTAAACGACCTCTCTGAATATCTAAATAAACATAAACATGAAACAGGCGGACAGATTCTTACTATGTATGACCAAATGCTAATTCCATTGAATCGGGAGGAAATTAATTACTTCCTGGAGGACCTGGATCAGGTAAAAGCTTTATATCATTAAAATTCACGAAATTTCATTACATTTATTTACAGTTGATGGGAAAAGTATTTAAGAGGAGGTCTGAATTTATGCCTAATCCATTTGAAGCAGTATGGAATACATTGAAAACATCAATGGATAACGTAGATGAACCAAAGTCGCCATTGCATATAATTGAAGCAGGTGATTGCTGGAAGTATCTAACAATGATGGAAGAGTATATTCGTTATGAGGAATCCGGCTTAAATACAACAACGGATGATGAAGTAAAGGAAATGCTCAAGGATGTCATTAAATTATGTGAATCTCAAGTTAGGAAATTAAGCAAGTTTATGAGAGATGAAGGGATCCCGTTACCTGATGTTACCTCATCAAAGCCAAACTCAGAACCAAACGAAATTCCTTTGGGAGTAAAGCTGACAGACAATGAAATAACTAATGGTATTGCATTTAAGTTAGTTACCTGTATGCAAGCATGTGCTAAGGGACAAGCAGATGCTGTTCGAGGTGACATTGGTATGATATGGCTTGGCTTTTACTCAGAGTGGGTAACCTTTGGAACAACATTAAAAACATTGATGCGGAAACGCGGGTGGCTTAAAATACCCCCTTATTATTATCCACCAGGTTCTCCAAAACAATAGAGCTAAAAACCAACTCGAATAATTATTATTGAAATAATTATTGGCAGATAAGCCTGCTCCAATCCAATAGGTATGGATCAAGCGGTATAGTAGGAATACTTAAAATGCTCATTCAAAAGGTCATCAAGTTGCTGACTGCATTCTACAGTACGTTTATTTGCCAACCCATATTTCATTCCTAATTCAATCATCTCTTCCTTTTTCATCGAAATCTCCTTGGTCAAATCAGTTCGAGTTGGTTCAATGATATCAATCATTAAGTTTCTTCCTCTCTAATAATTGTTAAGTACATTAGGTCGATAGTCTGACACACAACGAAATCTATTATGCTACTTTTTTTAAAAAAATCAATAGATTCTACAAACAAAGTCAAAACATTACATAATACGACAATAATATAAAAAATCCGAGTAGCTGCTTGCTACCCGGCAGTTAATGATCATCATGCTTCCAGGTTGTTTCATTACCACTGACAGGACATGCCGGGAAATTCTCGTCTTCATTTAATTTTGCTTTTTCTCCGGACTGACAAATATATTCTCCTTTTTTGGGTACACCTTGGCCAGTTCGATACTCACGGTATTCCTTATTCATTATCTATTCCTCCAATCTGTATTTCCTTTATCTTTAATATGTACGAAAGTTATAACATTAATCACCATCTTGAAACTGTTTTAAATTGGTAACCGTCAAATGTTTGAATTAAAGATTGGAGAAGTGCTGCAAAAATATTTAGACTAGCTGAAGGGCTAAAGGTTCACCCCGTCAAGTTAGAATAACAAAAAAAGGTAAGCCTGTTAGAACAGACTTACCCTATCTATAAATATTCAGCAAATTACCCGCGTCTTCCGCCTCTGCCACCACGTTTGGACTCGGTGCTGCGTTTTAGTGTATATAAATTTTCTTCACTGCTCTTCAAGAAACGAGCCATTTTATCCTCAAAATTATCTTTTGATTTGAAATTTCCTTTTGAACCGGAATTTCTGCTGCTTCCCTGGCGTGATGGGCGTTTAGAATAGGATGAGGTTTGTCCTTCAGGTTTATCGATTGCTTTTTTGATGGACAAGGCAGTTTTTCCTTCCTTCTCACTAATCACTTTCACTTCAATTTGGTCGCCTACAGTGAGATGGTCATGAACATCTTTTACATAGCTGTCCGCTACCTCACTAATATGAACGAGACCTGTTGTGCCTCCAGGAATTTCTACAAATGCTCCAAAATTGGTGATGCCTGTTACTTTACCTTGTACCTTGCTGCCTACTTCAATTGACAAAAAAGTTCCCCCTAAATATTATTAAAGCCAACTTATTATAACAAATTAAAGAAATAATAGCAATTAGCGTGTATAATGAACCTAGTCAGATTTTGAATATGATAACTCTCCTGAGAGAATCCTATATATAAGTCGGATAATATGAAAAAACGAGGGTTAGTACATGAGTAGAAGAAATTTTGATGATTATAATTTAAGTGAAACAATTACACGAGCACTTGGTGTTCTTAAATATGATAATCCTACAGAAGTCCAACGTGAAGTAATACCACGAGCATTGGAAAATGAAGATCTAGTCGTGAAGTCACAGACAGGAACCGGTAAAACGGCATCCTTTGGAATCCCTATTTGCGAAATGATGGAATGGGAAGAAAAAAATCCACAAGCTATCATTCTTACACCAACCAGAGAGCTTGCTGTACAGGTTCGCGAAGATGTAACAAACATAGGAAGATTTAAACGGATAAAAGCTGCAGCTGTTTACGGAAAAGAACCTTTTGCTAAACAAAAAGAAGAGTTGAAACAAAAAACGCACGTAGTTGTAGGTACACCTGGCCGAGTTAAGGATCATATTGAAAGAGGAACACTTGCTTTAGATCAAATAAAATACCTCATAATCGATGAAGCAGATGAAATGCTTAATATGGGTTTCATTAGCGAAGTAGAAGCAATCATCAAAGAACTTCCTGCGAATAGAGTGACGATGGTTTTTTCAGCAACATTGCCTAAAGACGTTGAGAATCTTTGCCATAAATATATGAAAAACCCATTTCATATCGATATTAAAGATGCCGGTATAACAACAAGTACTATTCAACATGGATTAATCAATGTAAATAATGAAGAAAAGCTCTCACTGTTGAAAGATGTAACGGTTGTTGAGAACCCAGATAGCTGCATTATTTTTTGCAGAACGAAAGAACATGTTGATACTGTCTTCACTGAATTAGATCAATCTGATTATCCGTGTGAAAGGCTTCACGGTGGGTTAGAACAAGATGATCGATTTGCCGTTATGGAAGGTTTCAAAACGGGGAATTTCCGTTATCTTGTAGCGACTGATGTAGCTGCTAGGGGAATCGATATTGACAATGTAACACTTGTGATCAACTATGATGTCCCAATGGAAAAAGAGAGCTACGTTCATCGAACAGGAAGAACGGGACGTGTCGGTAATAAAGGTAAAGCGACTACCTTTATGACACCAGTTGAAGGAAAATATCTTAATGCGATTGAAAAATACATTGGATTTGAAATACCTGTAATCGAAGCACCAAGCCGTCAGGAAGTAACAGCCAAGCGAGAGGCTTTTGAGGAAAAACTTAGCGGCCGCCGGATTGTTAAAAATAATAAAACGGAAAGAATTAATAAAGATATTATGAAGCTTCACTTTAATGGTGGAAAAAAGAAGAAGCTCCGAGCGGTGGACTTTGTTGGGACAATCGCGAAAATTCCTGGCGTGTCAGCAGACGATATCGGGATTATAACGATCAAGGATAGCTTATCATATGTTGATATTCTGAATGGTAAAGGTTCTGTTGTTCTGCAAGCCATGGAGAATACGACCATTAAAGGGAAGAAGTTAAAAGTTAGCAAGGCAATCAAATAAAGTGCTAAACAAAGAAGTAATTGCTTATCATTAAATGAGGGCAATTACTTTTTTTATTAAGCCGGTCCCCCAGGAAAAAATGCTTAAATAGCGTGATATGTGTCTTCATCGGAATCATGAGAGCGCGACCATGACTGGAATAGCATGAAACGTGTCTTCATCGGAGTTATGAGAGCGCGACCGCGACTGGAATAGCATGAAACGTGTCTTCATCGGAGTTATGAGAGCGCGACCGCGACTGGAATAGCATGAAACGTGTCTTCATCAGAGTTATGAGAGCGCGATTGCGACTGGAATAGCGTGAAAAGTGTCTTCATTAGAGTTATGAGAGCCGATTATGTCGCAGTATATTTATTTTTTTCGCACAGTTATGAAATTAAAACTCACTTTTATACTGGATAAGTGTCACACTGAAATAACCACAATGCTTGATGAATGCTAGGTTTTCTAAACAATAAAATTATTATTAAACAGCAAATCTATACAAACAATTTTTTGTCTGTCATTATTAATGTTAGGAGTAAACTAAGGAGTTAATCAACATGTATTTGTCGAGAATACTAAGGCTATCAATTTTTTTGTATGGATTATTACACTTTGTCACGTTTTTTGTGGATAACGAATTATTGGCTGACTTGCAGGCACTAAGCGGACTTGTAATACTGTTGTTTGCAGGGATTAACCTAACAATAAAACAATTTAAATTACCACTCGTTCTTTTTCTGACAGGCTTAATCACCATTGCGCTTGCCGGTGATTCGCTCTTTGAAAATTTACAGGATGGTCTGCTTCAAATGAGCAGTATCATTGGGCTACTAATTGTTGTGCCAATGATTGGCTGGGTATTACGGGAAGAACCGTATATTGAAGAAATCATTGGTTTGGCACACAGAATGCTTGATACTAGTCGTAAATTTTACTTTGGAATGATTTTCTTCACTCATATTATTTCATACTTTTTGTTATTTGGAGCAATCCCGCTTATGTATCGATTTGTTGATGATATTCTGAAAAATCAGCAGGGCGAAGCATGGGAAAACTTTAAAGGGACAGCACTATTGCGTGCTTTTGCACTGTCAACGTTATGGATTATCAGCATCCCAAGTTTCACGTTTGCTGTGGAGGCTTTGAATGCTTCGTTATGGGTAACTATTTTGCAAGGGTTCGTGGTGACGGTTTGCGCCATTGCGGTGGCTGTTATTTTTTCATATTTCGATGAGAAACGTTATGGTGTAGATTTGACATCTGAAATAAAAACAGAAATTGATAAGGTAGTCAGCCATTCTTCTAATAGGAAACAGCAAATCCGTCATACATTAGAATTCGCTTTTCTGTTCATCACATTATTCGGCTCAATTTTTATATTATATGAGCTTCTTTCAATCCCGCTAATGGTACTTATTCCACTTGTTATTATCGTATGGACCAGTATTTATTTTACGATTAAAAAAAGCGCGGTAAAATTGTTCAGGCAAACAGCTGAATATTATAGAGAGGGGCTTATTAGCCAGGGGTATCAATTCAGTATTATGCTGGCTGCTGGCGTAATGATATTGGGGATAAATCAAACCGGTCTTGGGGAAAATTTTATTGAAATGATCTATAACCTGCAGGAAATTATACCATTCTTTAATATGTTATATTTCCTTCCGTTTATCGTTATAATTCTTGGTTTTATGGCGCTTGGTCCATTGACCGTCATGGTTTTAGTTGCAGGATTATTGGAGAGTATCTCACTTCCTTATCCGCCGGAATTGGTTGTCCTGTCGATAACTTCCGGAAGTGCTATTTCGATACTTCTTTCACCGTTAATTATGCCAGTTATTATATTGAGTGGCACGAATGGATTAAGCGGCTATAAAAATGGAATAAAGTTCAATCTTAAGTATGCAATAGCTTTATATGTAATGGTGCAGCTTTATATACAATTTGTTGTATATAATCTTTAAGCTTTAGAAATGGAGATTCATAAATGAGAATAATTGTAGTAGCGGATACGCATATGCCCGGAAAAGGTAAACAGCTTCCAGCTCGGCTTGTTAAAGAATTAAAAAGTGCTGAATTGATTATTCATGCTGGTGATTGGAAGTCGATGGAAATTTTCAGCATGCTCTCAAAGTATGCAGAGGTAAAAGGTGTTTATGGAAACGTCGATGGTGACGATATAAAAGAAAACTTTGCTCTCAAGGAAATAGTTGACGTTGCTGGACATAAAATTGGAATAACTCACGGGCACGGGGATAAAAAGACAACAGAAAAGCGGGCTATTGAAGCTTTTGAAGGCGAGGCTATGGATGTCATCATCTATGGTCACTCGCATATCCCAATGCTGAAGTACTTTAAGAAGACGTTATTATTTAATCCTGGATCACCAACGGATAAACGTGCACTTCCATATTATTCATTTGGAATCCTTGAAATCGATCAGGAGATACGGTCGGAGATTATTTTTTTCAGTGATAAAAGCTAGTATATTATTTTGTTAAGATTATGGACAGTTAAATGGCTGTGAAGGGGGTCAAATGATGAAATGGATTCGACGTCTTATTATCGTTATTGCACTAATTATTCTTATTCCTGATATTATCATATTAACAGCATCGACGTTTGATCGTGACATTCCAAAAGATATTCATAAGCAGGTAGATAGTGGAGACGCAAAAATGATTGACCTGGACAAAGAAGTAACAATAGGTCAGGATGAGATTAGATTTAAACATCTTGTACTTTCAGATGATGAAACAACATTAATATATGAAGTACATACGGAGGAAACAGGATGGACTTTTCCGAGTGAAGCTCTTGACTTAAAGGATGAAAACGGAAATAGCTATAACGGTAGAAGCGGTTCATCATCCGGTCAATCATGGGGAGAATTTATAATACATACTTATAAGCCGTTAAAAGATGATGTCGATACGGTTATAGCTGATTTTAAATGGTACGATAAATCTTTCCAAACGGAGTTTTCGTTAAACCAGGAGGATCATTAATATGAAAAAAATAAACAAAAAGGCAACCATCGAATGGATTCTCGCTGCTCTTTTGATTTTCCTTGTAGTTAGTGAATCTCCGTATCTAAATTACTATCATCTATCTCCCATAAAGGCACATGAACAGTCTGAGCGAACCTATTATTATGGTCCATCCCAAATTGTAGAGGATATCGACCTTGGAAATGTTCATATTTATCTTGGGAAATATAAAAATTGGTTTTCAGCGAATATGGTCGTGAGGCATGCTGGAATCTTCTGGCGCCCTGGTAGTGGAGTCTCTGGAAGAAAAATTAAACAGGATCAGGACATAACCCATTCATGGTCAGGCTCATCGATTAAAGAAGATTATATGCTAATGAGATTTTATGGGATAGTAAAAAATCCGGAAATTGCCGAGGTGGAGTTAGACGTTGTTGAGGGATATGACCGAACAGAAAAAATTAGTAAAGATCAAATTCGAACGTTTTCATATGAATTAGAGGATCATCGCATGTTCTTATTTCATTGGAATGAGCAGGAACATGAATATAGAAGGCTTTCGCTAAGAGGGTTAGATCAGAGTGGTAATGTTGTTTATGAAATGGATTTGAATTGATAGATTGTGAGAGATTCTATCGAGAGAGGGATTTTATGAAGAGATTGTTGCTAGTTTTATTACTACTAAGCATCCCAATTTTAATGGTCGGATGTAATAGTAATTCGGATGAAAGTACAGACGGAAATGACATAGGGAATCCTGATGCTGAACAGTTATTAGCCGCTAACAAAGATGCTGATATCTTTTCGACAATTGATGTTGTATACAAAAACGCCGAAAACGTTAGCTGGGTTAATGAACTGGACTTAAGTTTGGGTGATAAATACTTTGAAATTACAAAGCAATCGACAACTCCAGAAGAATTTGAAAGTGGCACAGCATCAAAGCTGCCGGTAGGAACAAAAATCTATAACCCCGCAAAGGAAAATGGACCAATTTTAATTGCAGTGGTTGAGGATGAAAAAATACCATATTTAGGTATGATTGAAGGTTAGAATAGCTATGAACATAAATTTAAAAGAGGTAATTTCAGATATTCAAAGTAAGGTTGATTTTTCGGGAGCGGTATATGTTAAGGATAAAGATAAGATTTTAGTTGATGAAAGCTATGGGTTTGCTAATCGTTCTGATCAATTAGCGAATAATTCCATGACCCGCTTTGGTATAGCATCTGGATGTAAGCTTTTTACTGCAATTGCGATTTGCCAACTAGTTGAAGAAGGTAAACTTTCATTTGATTCTAAGTTAAGCGATTGTCTTGCAATAGATTTTAAGTATTTCGATGATAACGTTACAGTTCACCATTTGCTGACTCATACTTCGGGAATACCGGATTATTTTGATGAGGAAGTAATGGAGGACTTTGAGGAGTTATGGGTTAAAAATCCTATGTATCACATACGTAAATTAAGCGATTTTTTGCCATTATTTCAAAATGAGTCAATGAAATTTCCAGCAGGAGAAAAATTTCATTATAATAATGCGGGTTATATATTGTTAGGATTAATAGTGGAACAGGCTAGTAAACTGGAATTCTCTGAATATGTTCAGCAATACATTTTCAGTAAAGCTAAGATGAAGAGTTCAGGATATTTTTCCTTTGACTCTCTACCACCAAACACTGCCTTAGGCTATATCGATAACCCTGATGGAACCTGGAAAACAAATATCTATTCCCTGCCTGTAAAGGGTGGTTCTGATGGTGGAGCATATGTAACTGTAGAAGATATGACTAATCTATGGGAAGCGCTTATGAATAACCAACTACTAAATGAATCGAACACGAACAAGCTTTTATCAACTCATACACAAGTCAATGAAAATGGCTTTTATGGTTATGGAACATGGATTAAAAAACGAGCAGAAAACAATGTCCTTAAGTTTCATGTAATGGGCTATGACCCTGGTGTCAGCTTTCATTCTGCCTATTATCCAGACTCATCGGTAAAGGTTGTTGTTTGCTCTAATAAGTCTGATGGAGCATTTGATATAATGAGTGGAATTGAAGAAGCATTACAAAGCACTAATACCTTGTAAACTTAGAAATTTCTGCTGGGTGAATAGGGGGCCCATTTTTGGGAGAGAAAGCTTAAAGGGTTTAGAACGCGGATTCCCGTTGCGCTATTTGTCATTTTAAGCCACATATTCCATTGAATTTGTACCTTTAGCGGAACGAGGATCCGATTCATCCCTCATATAACAGCTTTTACTCTATTTAACGGATTGCTTAGCCTGCTGAATCCTCATACTGCTTGGAATTCCTCAGTTGTTGTATCTTTGATTCTTATAACACAAAAAGTACATCCGCTCGCATTTTAATAAATAGAAGGTATTTTAGCAATTACAATATTTCGATATACCCTTCTGTTCCATGTACGCGAATTCGTTGCCCATCTTTTATCAGTTTAGTAGCATTTTCAACCCCAACAATTGCTGGCAAGCCATATTCACGTGCGATAACTGCTCCATGGGTCATCAGTCCACCTACTTCAGTCACGAGACCTTTTATGGATACAAACAGTGGTGTCCAGCTTGGGTCAGTAAAGGCTGTGATTAAGATATCTCCATCTTCCAGGTTTGCATCTTCCATTTTTAAGATGACGCGTGCCCTTCCTTCTACAACTCCGGAAGAAACCGGCAGACCTGCAATTGCCCCGGGTGGGCGATTTTCTCGTTTGTAATTACCTGCAATTATTTCACCATCAGATGTGATAACACGTGGGGGAGTTAGTTTTTCATATGATTTGTACGCGTCTTTTCGTTCACTGATGATATGGTAATCCAGCTTATTGGTGCGTACAACTTCGCGAAGTTCTTCAAAAGTGAGATAGTATATATCTTCTTTTTCATGAATAATGTTGGCTTGAACGAGTTGTGCGACTTCTTCTAGTATGGCCTGCTTATAAACGAAGTAGCGGGTGATCATGCCGTACTTTGGATATTCCCTAAACCCACTAAAATTACGGATAAGGTCAATCATTTGTTTTGTTTCTTTGGCTTTTTGTTCACCATTCGGTAATTGCTTCAATCGCCCCAATAAATCTTGTTCTTTTTGCAAAGCTTCCTGTCGCCCTTGCCCAAATTTAAGATTGCTGGCATTAGGCTCAAAGTTTTTGATGTTACTGAGAATCAAGGGAACAAGTGCAATTGTTTTTTCGCTCCAACGAGTTTTCGTAATATCTATTTCTCCGACACATCTCATGCCGTATTTGTTAAGATAAGCTATTATTGCACTCCGGGTTTCCTTTCCACCATCAAATTTAACCAGTTCATCCAAAAAACTATCGTCTTTTGCATGCTGTAAATAATTTATTACTTCCGGATAAGGACGAATCACATCGGCCACGTCCAATAACGCCATCCCCATTTCTGAAGTAATGTTGTTTGGCACAGACTGTGAAAGCGTGTCGGCTGCGTTTTTTTCACCTAACCACTTGTTCATATTTTCATTGATCCATAATGAAGCGTCCATAGCAGTATTAATTACACGTGAACTCTGTGGGTCAAATAATATCTTTTTTAGTTCTTGGATATCTTCTTTAATAAAATCAAATAGATCCGGTCCTGATTGCGTATAGATGTTTTGTTTTAAAGCTTCTATTGATGTTTGACTACGCTTAATCAAATCAGAGACGATTGTCGGATCGTTTTCTATTTGTGCTTGGATATCTGCAGAAGACTTACCTTTATTGCTTTTAATGGGACTCTGTTCTTTTTTATCATCTAGTTCCGATTTTATAAAACCTCCTCGCTTTAGTACGGTCGTAAGTGCGTCTTTTATAAGCGGATCGGATTGTCCCAGGGTATCTAATAAATTTTCTCTGTTGTCAGGTGAAGCCAGCATATGTGTGACATCAACAAACAACCTTCCACCAGCTTTATGTATAGGTGCAGGAGTTGTTAACAGGAAAAAAGACAATCCCAGTGGTTTCATGGGGTCAGTCATCATTTGTTGATGGCCAACAGATACATAAACGTGATTTTCTTGGGCCTCGCCTGACTCAGGGATGGGGAATAAAGTCGTGATTGGACGGCTCTGAACGATATAAAATTTATCATCAACTAAACACCATTCGATATCTTGCGGACTACCAAAATAAGCTTCGATTTGTCTTCCGATGCGTGCTAGTTGTAAAATTTGTTGGTTAGTGAGTGTTTGAGTCTGTTGTTGATCAGACTCGATTTGCTGTTTCTCTGTTCCGCCTTCTTTTTGTCCATAGATAGCCAATTTCTTGGCTGCTATCATCTTATCGACGATTTTTTCTTCCTGTACTTTATAACAATCGGCAGAGACCAGGCCAGAGACTAGTGCTTCTCCTAGTCCAAAGCTGGCATCAATTGACATTAGCTTTTGGTTGGAAGTGATCGGATCAGCGGTAAATAAAATCCCTGATGCCTGTGGGAAAACCATCCGTTGAATGATAACGGATGAATACACTTGGTCGTGGTCAAATCCGTTTTGCATGCGGTAAATGACGGCACGATCCGTAAATAGGGAAGCCCAACATTTGCGGATATGCTGCAAGATGGATTTTTTTCCGGTGATATTTAGATAAGTGTCTTGCTGGCCGGCAAAAGAGGCATGTGGTAAATCTTCAGCAGTTGCACTGGAACGCACTGCATAAGCATGTTCATCACCAAAATTGGAGAGATAGTAAGCAGCGGTGTCTGCAACATCGGAAGGAATCTCTGCATCCATGATGGTTTCCCGAATCTTTCTGCTGATTTCACAAATTTGATCTCGGTCCCCTACATTTAGCATTGTTAGTTGACCCAACAATGATTGAAACGTTCGTTATGTTCAAGGGCTTTCTGATATCCCACTGTTGTAACACAAAATCCTTCCGGCACTTGTATGCCTGGAATTTTTGACAATTCCCCTAATTTTAACCCTTTTCCGCCAACGAGTAATAAATGTGTTTTTTCTATTTCCTGAAAACTAAGAACCAAAGAACTCATTCCACATCTCTCCTAACATTATAAGTTCTATTGTATTTTAGCAGTAGCAAATGAGAATAAACAGTCTATATTTACCTTTTTTTATATGCTATAATTAAATTAGAAAGAGTTAGAGCTCAATTTTAAATCTTACCATATAGTACCTTGATACCCTGGTTCATCCCTTCGAAAGTAACTCAGATAACTTTCACTCCACACAAATAATTGATTAAAAAATCACACTACACTTTTAAAGATGACCATCAAATTTCCGCATACAATTTGATGGTCATTTTACGTTACATTTTTAGTTTGCGATAGGTAACGAAACGTATACGATTTTCTGCCTTCTGTTGAGTCTATTACTATTGAAGCAGGGGTCTTTTTTTAATAGTTAAGAATCATAATACCTTCTTACCGCCAAAGAACTCAGCGAATGCGATGTTTACTAATGAATTCCGGGATTTTTTAATTCAGGAAGGAAGGGTATTCAACTATTTTGTCGAAATCTAATTTGATGAATCTTTTTAGAAAGGAGAAAAATTATTGAGCTCTAATCTAAAATTGGAACTAACGCAATCTGAAAAAGCCCAACTTAGAAAAGTAAAAATAAAAATAAGTGAGGTACATACGCATAGTGAACAAGAATTAGCTCGGATTTTAAGTGTCTCAGAAAAGAAAGTACGAACTGTTAAAGCGTTAGCTGAATTTCAGGAAGTGCCTTCTATTGGTTATGAACTAGCTGAGAAACTAGTACACCGCTTAGGCATCTATTCCCTAAAAGAAATAAAAGATATAAATGGTGCTGAGCTATTTGATGAATTGGAAAAACGATTAGGAGTATGGACAGACCCTTGTGTCGAAGACCAATTTCGCTGTGTTGTATACTTTGCGAATAATCCAAGCAGTAGTAAAAAGTGGTTTGATTTTATAAATGAAAGAAAGGATTATCGTAAAAAGGTAGGATATCCAAAAGATAGACCAAAAAAAGCATGGCATGAATAGAGGAGGAAAAATATGAAAACAAAACTAGCACATGTCAGAGTCAATGTTAAAGATTTAGGCGAAGCAATTGATTGGTATAAGTCTACATTTGGGTTCGAAGTAGCTGCAACATGGCCACCTGAAAAGCCTAACTATGCTCATTTTGAAGCGGATAATGGAGCAACCTTTGCTATAATGGAACATGAAGATTACCCATCTCTTGGCAGACTCAATTTTAATACAGACGATGTTGAAGCATTATGGATAGAACTAAAAGATAACGTTAATGTCATTGAAGAATTGTTTTCAACACCTTATGGAACCCGAAAATTTACGATTACTGACTTAGATGGTAACGAATTAGGTTTTGTTCAAGACTGATAGTTATTCAACTATTTATAATTAGGGAGGTAGCTATGGTTTACGATGGAAATTGTCCGTTTTGCAATCCAATAGATGATGTTGAACAGAGTATAGTATTTGAAAATGATACGTGCTATTTTTTACAGCATAATAAGGAACAAAATGTACTGGAAGGATGCGGTCTTATTGTCCCAAAAAAGCACCATGCAAATGCATTAGAATTAACAAAAGCAGAGTGGAACGATACATATGAACTTTTACAAGCTGCAACGAAATATCTTGAATCAGAATATTCTCCTGATGGATACACTCTCGGATGGAATGTCGGCGAAGTATCAGGTCAGTTTATATTTCATAGTCATTTTCACGTGATACCAAGGTATAATAATGAACCACATGCTGGAAAAGGTGTCCGTTACTGGTTAAAGCAGCCTGAAAATAAGAGAAAAATTAAAGAATAACAATAGAAAAGGAATGTGAACAATTGCCGCACATAAATACTGACAGACTAACCCTAGTAACATTTACAGTTGAGATGATGAGGGCCACTTTAATTGGTCAACATCAATTGGAAGAAATTACAGACTATAAAGCGGCTGATGAATATCCGATGGAGGATTATAAACAATTGCTTGCCTATAAAATAGATCGGTTTACACGATGCCCTGAAGAAAATGAATGGGAAGGTATTATCATTCATAAGAAAGATAATACGATTATGGGTGACATAGGATTTAAAGGTGGGCCAAATGAAGAAGGAGAGATGGACTTAGGTTATAGCATTGTTCCTAGCTATCAAGGTAAAGGATATGCGACAGAGATGACAATTGCTATGGTTAACTGGGGGTTACAACAACAGAAAGTTAACAAAATTACAGCCAGTTGCTCAGAAAGCAACATTCCCTCCATCCGCGTTCTGGAAAAGACAGGATTTGAACAAATCAGAACAGAAGATAAAGAAATTTACTGGACAATAAAATAGAAAGAGAGTGAGTAACCTTATGAAATTTGTTCGCAGTTAAGAAAGTATAACTACTTTCTTACTGCATAAGTGCAACTATGGCATTCACCAAAAAGCTTGGCGAATGCCAAGTTTTCTAATAATCTTTGGAGCGCAAGCAGTTGGTAAAATGACTGTTGGACAAGAACTGGCAAAAATTACGGATTTAAAGCTATTTCATAATCATATGACTATTGATCTTCTTGAACCATTTTACGGATTTACACCTGAAATGTGGAGACTATCAAATTTATTCCGAGAAGAAATATTCAAGTCATTTTCGAAAAGTGATAAGTACGGCATGATTTTTACATTTGTATGGGCTTTTAATGAAAAGGAAGATTGGGATGCTGTCGATAAGATGGCTAATATCTTTAGTTCTGAAGGTGGCGAAAATTATTTTGTTGAATTAGAAGCCGATATAGAAGAAAGGCTTAAGCGGAATAAAACCCCCAATAGGCTGGAACAAAAGCCAACGAAAAGAAACGTCGAACAATCGGAACAAGATTTACTAAGCACTTTGGACACGCTTCGATTAAATTCACACGAAGGGGAAGTGGAAAAGGAGAATTATATAAAAATAAATAACACAAATTTGAGTGCTGAAGAGGTAGCTCAAAAGATAAAAAAAGCATTTCAATTATAGGATTTTAGGAGGCTTATTAATGGACAATCAATTTCGCGAGTTTTTTGATAGCTTTTTAGATATTTGGAAAAGATCTTCTTTAGAAGAGTTGACATACATAATTTCAACTGATTATAAAGCTAGAGAAATATCAGGTGGTGAAGTAGTAGATTTTGGTTATGAAGAAGCTATAAATGGGTGGGAGCAGGGCTTTAATTTCGTGAAGGAAAATGATGTCGAATGGGAACTAAACGAAATTTCAACTCTGCCTTTACGCGATGATGAAACGATGGCGATTATGTCAGCTACCTTAGTTATTGAAGAAAAAAGTCTGGAAACCGTAAATTTATTTTTTGAAACATTCAAGAGAGATGGAGACAATAATTGGAAGCTGGTAAGAAGTTATATAGAGGCCGGAGTTGTTAAGGAGAATATTGATGGTAAACTTTTCTAATCCTGTAAAGAATCAAATTGGAACAGTATTCATTCATGTTAAGGATTTAAAAAAATCAGTGGAGTGGTACAGCAATATTATTGGATTTGAATACGATCGGAGTAGTGTAGAATCCCCCGTTTATAATATTCCAATCGACGGTGCAACTGGATTAACATTGGATGACCATAAGTTTGATGAAAATTTTACACATAAACCAAGTTCAAATCCGATCTGCAACCTTCTTGTAGAAGACATTGATGAGGCATACCATTTTATGAAAAATAATAATTTGGAAATTGTAAGGGAAATAGAAAGGATTGGAGAGGACTTTGCCTGGTTTAACTTTGCTGATCCTGACGGTAATGTACTGATGGCTTGTACTTGCTGAAACTGAAAAACCAAGGTGACTTTTAATTCTGTTGTAAGGAGTGAAGTTTTGAAAAAAAGACATCTATTTTTATTTGGTGGGAGTCCACCGTTCAGTAAAAAATTCGGCAAAAAGTTTGCTGATCTCTCGCTTAGCAATAATGGTAAGGTTGCTATTCTATTTACCGAGAGGGATGGCTGGGAAGCGTATATGCAACTATACACTAGTATACTGGAAGAAAATACTATAGAAAGATTTTTTTATTTACCGCTCTCGCCTAATACCGGTCATGCTGCTCTACAGGAGTTAAGTTCCTGTACAGGAGTAATTATTTCTGGTGGAGAAACGGAGCTTTATCGTAATTACATAGTTGATACGCCGATAGGCAAGCGTGTTACAGAAATGTATGAAAATGGAACCCCAGTTGCAGGGTTTTCAGCAGGAGCTTTAATTAGTCCTTTGAATTGTGTCATACCACCTATAGACAACTCAAGGAGTGAGCATCTATTCCTTAACGGATTGGGACTTATAAGAGATTGTGTAATAAGTGTACATTTCTCTAAATGGAAAGAAGAGGAAAATATCAAGGAAGCGTTAGCAAGACTAGATGCTCCAATTGGTTATGGTATTGATGACGATGAAGGATTATATTTTGAAAATGAAGTCCTCTCAGAAACAGAAGGAGATAATTACTATATCTTTAGGCAAGAAAATAGAGTTTGTTAACACAGTAGCAGTAGAAGGAGGCTCATCTCTTGAGCAAAAAATTAAAATTAACTATTATCTCTTCCTTAATAGTTTTATTTCTTGTTCTATATTTTTCAATGTCTTTTTCCAATCAATTAGTCATTCGCCGTACTATCTTTTTTAATGGTTTTCCAATTAGTGCTATTACTGCTGATATACAAAATGAACCTGACTCTCAAGATAAAAGATATGGTGATTGTTATGTTATACAGGATCCTAAAGTGAGCAACGGTTCTGAAAAATCAGTGCCTGGTGTTTGTATGAAGAAAAATAAGTTCGGATTCTATTACGACGTTATAATTGGCGTTCACTAAATTAGCCGTAATTAGGAACTTGTTACTTTCTGTACTAAGGATAAATAACAGGTGGATTCTTATAAATGGGATATAAGAGTGATTTATTATCATATTATTATCAACAGTTGGCGGGTTAAATACAGGAGATATAATCTTTCAATTATTTTCATTTTTGTTTGTTGTTGCTATTGTTCTAGGTATAATTTCATTATTTATTATGTTTAATAAACGAAACAAGCGATGAAGCAAAGTAGAAGAAAAACTGGATAAGTTACTGTCCTAAAAAGAAAAGTAAACTTGCTGGAAAGTAAAATTAATAATAAAGGAGCTCAATTGTATGACTAAACCACTATTAGGGGGCATGGAAGGAGTATTCATTCCAGTTAAAGACCCGAAATTATCAGCGAAATGGTATGAAGAAAAACTAGGTCTTACACTTAACTACATTGAAGAAGATGCCGCTGTTATGAATATTGCAGCAGCATCTCAGACAGTAATATGTCTTGTGAAAACATTAGATCATCAGCCAATGAACTTTCCGGATAATAATTTTGGTGTAGGTAAATATTATAATTTCATTTCTAATGGCGATATTGAAGAAACATATCAATTGTTGTGTGAAAAGAATGTCAACGTTAATGCCATTGGCGGAGAAGGAAACACTAAATATTTTACTTTTTATGATTTAGATGGCAATCCATTAGGCGTTTGCCAATAGAGTAATGGGGAGGGTTTTTATCAAAAAGATTATATTTGGAACATTAATTGTAGTGGCATTTTCCATTATTTATCATAATTTTCAACAATCCCCAGAAGCGCAAGATGTGTTGAAAAATACGGATGATTGGTCTAAGCCTATTGATGTTGTGTTTGTAGAGAATATTAGTGGGGAATGGGTTACTTTTTTTAGGGATAATGAACAAATGTATGTTGGTTTATTAAAGCAAAATTGGATTGGTCAATGGAGTCTCGAAGATAACTTTGGAAATGAGGGTGCTGTCGGTAATGTAGCATTTGATCCTAACCTTGAAAATAGAACTGGTATTGTTTGGGGAGTCTCTGGTGTATCAAAAGGTGGTGACTCACTGCAACGTTATTATTACGGAATGATATCGAACAGGGAAATTGATAAGATTACTTTATCCGTTGATAACGGAAGGCCCAATAATGTTTCACTTATAAAATCAAAGGGAGAACGCTTTTTCTTCATCAGGAAAGAGGATACAGATGGTGTTCCATATGAGTTTCAAGCTATATCTGATGAGCAAGTAGTTGCCAGGGAAAGTTAAAGATTAAAGGGCGGGGTTTATATGTTATTTCAGAATGATAGCTTAAGAGTTCGCGAATTAGAAGAAAAGGATAAATATATATTAGCAAAGTGGCTTTCAGATCCACAAGTTCTTGAGTTTTATGAAGGACGGGACAACCTTTTTGATTTAGACAAAGTTATGAAAGAGTTTTATACCTCAGAAGATGATGTAACTAAATGTATTGTTGAGTTTGAAGGAACTGGAATTGGATATATTCAATATTATCAACTTGATGGTGAAACGGAAAAGGTCTATGGCTATCATAGCGAAGAGGAGAACCTTTATGGGATAGACCAGTTCATAGGCGAAGCAGCGTATTGGAATAAAGGAATTGGAACGTTACTTGTTTCGTCTATGATGAGCTATTTAATCCAGGATAAAAAGGCGGACCGAGTAGTTATGGACCCCCAAGCAAGAAATGTTAGGGCTATAAAGTGTTACGAGAAATGTGGCTTTAAAAAGGTTAAAGTTCTCCCTAAACATGAGCTTCATGAGGAAGTATATCAGGATTGCTGGCTGATGGAATTTGAACACTGATAGAGGGGGAGAGTTTTTGAAAATAAAAAACAAAATACCAACGACTGATGAACAATTACATCTAAACCTAGTTAATAACTTCTGGATTCCAATGAAAGAACCTGAGAGTGTTTGGGCTGCTATAGTATTGTCTATTCCTTTCATGCTTTTAAATGCCATCACTAGCATTAGTATCTTAAATGTCTTTTCAACTATTTCCTTGAGCGAATTTGGGTTGTCATCAGATTCCATATCAATAACAATCAATTTAGGTGTAATTATCTGGGTATCTTTACTTATTATCTTACACGAACTGCTTCATTTGATTTTTATACCAAACTTTATTAAATCTCAGAAAACGTTTATTGGACTTACACCGTTTGGTGGCTATGTACTAACCGAAGAAGAAATATTAAAATCAAGATATATAGTAGTCACTATTGCCCCATTCGTTTTAATTTCAATCATTTTGCCAATTGTTTTAAGTTTAATTGGAATCTTAACACCTACATTGAAGATTCTCATATTGTTAAATGCTATGGCATCTTCTGTGGATATACTTAATGTCGTTCTTTTATTAACTCAAGTGCCAGGAAAGACAATTTTAACAAATAACGGAACAAAGACTTATTGGAAAAGGACGACGTAATTTATAGAAGGAGCTCAATTATGAATAAAACAGAAAAAGAGAAGATGTTGGGTGGCGAACTTTATAAACCTGATGATTCTGAATTAGTAAGAGAAAAATTGAATGCCAGAAGATTAATAAGATTATTTAATGAATCAAATGAAACGGAGGAAAACAAACGGACCGAATTAATAAAAGAACTATTCGGCTCAACTGGAAACAGCTTATTTATAGAGTCAACGTTTCGTTGTGATTATGGCTACAACATTCATGTTGGCGAAAATTTTTATGCTAACTTTAACTGTGTATTTTTAGATGTCTGTCAAATTCGAATAGGTGATAACTGCTTTATTGCACCGGGTGTACATATTTATACAGCTACTCATCCGTTAAATGCCTATGAAAGAATATCGGGTGCAGAATATGGCATACCAGTAACGATCGGTCACAATGTTTGGATTGGTGGAGGAGCTATTATAAATCCTGGAGTTAAAATAGGGGATAATGTTGTAATCGCTTCAGGTGCTGTTGTTACAAAGGATGTGCCAGATAATGTTGTGACAGGTGGAAATCCTGCGAGAATAATAAAGGAATTTGAAAAATAAAGTAACTGTTGCACTTATTAAAAGCAATTAAAGGTGGCAAATACAATGGATCTGGAAAAAAAGCGGCTTTATTTTCAAATGGTTATAGGTAACGTGGGAGTTCTCCTTTTAGGACTTTCTATGCTGCGGTACTTATCGGAATTTCATGACTCATTAGGACAAGGACTGGTTTTGTTTGGCTTGATCTTCGTATTAATCTATATGAGGTTTTTAGAAGATAAGGCGGGGATTACTAGAAGAGAATCGAATTTAAGTAAAATTATCTTAGTATCAGTATTTGTAATTGCGTCGTTTTTATTATAGGTTTACTTATCTTTAATAGATAAAAAGAATAGCACAATAAGTGAGGGTTGAAAGGATATTTCATAACCCATTATTAAAAGTAAGCAGGGATAAATATACTTATATAGAAATAGATAAAGAATGTTGTAAAAATTAGCAATTTATGGATGGAAAGGAGAATAAATCGAAATCGGTGGAAAAAGTTAACCCCATCACATTTAATGGTGAGAGAGAAATGAGTGAAAAGAAATTAGTTGGCTTTCGTTAGAGAAGCTGACGTTGATTACTATGATCCTTATATGCCAATTAAACATGAATATTATCCAGTTGATCGTGACCCGAATGATCCACATTTTGATATTTATATTCCGATTGTTAAAAAAAATAACTAACTGCAGGCCAGAATTGTTTAAAATAAAATTTTTGCTTATGCAATCAAAGAATAATATTTGAGGAGAAAAAAATGAATGAATATGGAAAGTTATATGAAAGAGATGGTCGTTGTGTTTTGCAATTTGAACGGGTTTTTGCACATGAACCTGAGAGTGTTTTCCGCCGTATAACAGATCCAGATTACTTTACCAAGTGGTATCCGTTTGCAACAGGAGAGATGGAACTCAAAGAGGGGGGCAGGATTGACTTTGATGATGGCGAAGGAACGAAGTATGAAGGAGTGATTACTGCATTCGAGCCGCCTGTGGTTTTTGCTTTTCGTGAGGTTGATGATTTGCTGCGGATGGAATTGCAAAATACTCCCGATGGATGCCGAATGACATTCGAGCATAAGTTTGATGACCGGTCTTGGGCAGCTGCAACAGCTGCAGGATGGCATCGCTGTCTTGATGCATTGAGTAAGATGGTTAACGATCAGTCACCTGAATGGCCGGATAATGGAGCTGAATTAAGGGAATTTTATAGGAGGAATTTTTCAGATTAGGTAAATATGTTATGAAAATAACACTTTAGGGACAATTAAAGGCAGGATATAGGAATTCAATAAAGGTGCTTTATCCATATAGGGAACGTAATTTAAAAAAATTAAACTTCCAATTTTATGGAGCTTGTGTTCTTACGTATAATAGGAACATTAAACTTCAACAGAGGAAACAGCATAAAAAGAAGGACTACCCCTAATTTGCGGGTAGTCCTTCTATTATACAGTTAGGAAAACATAAAATACTTTTTTACTGCATAAGTGCAGCTATGGCTTGGGATACCCCAAGCTCTATTCTAAAAAACTTTAGTTGTCCAGTCTTCACAGTTCCAAACGTCAGTAACGATGTCCTGGTAAAATTCTGGTTCGTGTGAGATCAGCAGCACACTGCCTTTATAATCTTTCAATGCGCGTTTTAGCTCTGCTTTTGCATCAACATCCAAGTGATTTGTGGGCTCGTCGAGTATAAGCAGGTTGGTTTCTTTATTGATTAATTTACAAAGACGAACTTTTGCCTTTTCTCCTCCGCTTAATACGCGGACTTTACTTTCGATATGCTTTTTTGTAAGTCCACATCTTGCTAGAGAACTGCGAACCTCATGCTGTGTGAAATGAGGAAATTCATCCCACATTTCATCGATACATGTTTTATCAGTTGTTTCTTTTAGTTCTTGTTCAAAATAGCCAATATGAAGATGGTCTCCCAATTGTACGGATCCGGAAACAGGTGTGATTTCACCTAAAATACTTCGTAAAAGGGTTGTTTTCCCGATACCATTGGCTCCTGATAATGCTAACTTCTGACCACGTTCCATTGCTAAGTCAAGTGGTCTTGAGAGGGGTTCATCATAACCAATGACAAGTTCATTCGTTTCGAACAAGTACCTTCCAGCTGTCCGTGCTTCTTTAAAATGGAACTTCGGTTTTGGCTTTTCAGAATCCAACTCAATAACATCCATCTTATCGAGTTTCTTTTGCCGTGATGTTGCCAATTTACTTGTTGCCGCATTCGCCTTGTTTTTGGCTACAAAGGTTTTTAAACTGGAAATTTCCTTTTGCTGCTTATTATAAGCAGATTCGAGCTGCTGTTTTTTCATTTCATATACGCGAAGAAATTCATTATAATCTCCCGGATACCGCGTAAGCTGCTGATTTTCCATGTGATAGATCAAGTTAACGACACTATTCAAAAATGGTATGTCATGTGAAATCAGAATAAAAGCATGATCATATTCCAGTAAATATTTTCTTAGCCATTCGATATGCTCAACATCGAGAAAGTTTGTCGGCTCATCAAGCAATAAAATATCAGGTTTTTCTAAGAGCAGCTTTGCAAGCAAGACCTTTGTCCGCTGGCCGCCACTCAATTCATCAACTCCGCGTTCTAAACCAATTTCGTCTAACCCAAGACCATTGGCGACTTCTTCAACTTTGGCATCAATGATGTAGAAATCGTTGCTCGTTAGAGAATCCTGAAGTCGGCCGGTTTCCTCAAGCAAATCTTCTAGTTCACCAGGTCCGACTTCGCCCATTTTGGCAAAAAGCTCGTTCATTTCTGCTTCCATATCAAAAAGATATTGAAAAGCTGTCCTGAGCACATCACGCATTGTCATCCCTTTACTTAAATCTGCGTTCTGGTCTAAATAGCCAAGTCGAGCATGCTTTGACCAGGTGATTGCCCCTGCGTCAGGCTCTAATTTACCTGTAATTATATTCATAAAGGAGGACTTACCTTCACCATTGGCACCAATGAGTCCAATATGCTCTCCTTTTAACAAACGAAATGAAACATCTTCAAATATAGCACGGTCTCCGAAACCGTGTGTTAAATCTTTAACTGTGAGTAAGCTCATGTAAAACACCTTTTCCTTCTATAAGTTCCGATTATCTATTATAAAGGTCTTTGGCTAAAAGTGATAGGGCTATAGCTGATTTCCTGAAATGAATGTTCATAAAGTTAAGCCCCACATTTATTTATCAATATTTCCTAACGTTTGAATAGGCTATAAGTAAAATGTTGGGAGTGTGTCGTATGATTCAAATAGCAGGGAAGCCTTTTTTGCAAAGTGATGTATGGCATATAGGTAATGATGAGAAAATGATTATTCATATGATGAATGAATCCTCGGAAGTTTATTCGTATGAATCAGCAGATGAACTGGCATTTGAACTGAAATTTCGAAAGAATATCATGCTTGGTGCAAGGGCAATGAATCAAAGCAAGGCCCGATTCGCAGTATTTGAAGACTCCCGCTGTAATCCTCAGTACTGGCATTTGACATCTGTAGGAGGATTCCAGCTTAGGCAAGGGGTTGAACCGTCGGAAGCAATTAGAGACATTTACAGAAATAGTTCCCTATATGCGTTTGAATGTGCAGGAGCAATGCTTATCATTTACTATCATGCGGTCCTAAATGTGATCGGCGAATTATCTTTTAATAAATTATTCCCAGACATCTATATATACAGCTGGCATGCTGATACAGACCTTGGGTTAACAAATCACTATTCCGAAAAATTCATACCTGGAGATGTGGTCTATTTTATCAATCCCGATTTTGACCCAAGAGCATCCTATTCAAGAGGAGAAAATGCTGTTGTTCTCGGGAATGGTCTTTATTTTGGACATGGGCCAGGAATTCTGAAAGCCAGACAAATGATTCGGAAATTGAACAGTCGAAGAAAACCAAGGGCTAAACAATCGGCCTATTTAACAGATTTAATCATAAGGCCTTCTTTCAAAGATTTGGCAAAATACTCGGTTCAGTCACGATATCACGCAGTTCGTAAACCTCAATCTGCTATTATGCAGCACAATGAAAGTTCCATTCCATTTGATCGTTACAGGTATATGCTGAACGGATTCTAACTAATAAAGCAGAGCTTCAGCAGCTCTGCTTTATTAGTTTACTACGGTATTCTTATGTTGTGATTTATACCTGTACATTCTGTCATCGGCAATTTTCAAGTAATGATCAATGTTCAGGTTCTCAGGTTGCTCAACTAATGGTAAATTTATCGTTCCATATGAAAGTGACACCTTGGAATTGAATTTACTTAGTTCATCATTTAATCTTGTTCCAATTTCCTCAGCATTTTCTTCATTACAATCAGGGAGGATTATAACAAATTCATCCCCGCCAAAACGGAAGACACTATCAAAATTTGATCTGACCTTCGTAACGCTTTGAGCAAAGTGCTCTAATAACCTATCTCCTTCATTATGTCCATATTCATCATTCATTTCTTTAAGGTTGTTTAAGTCAATCAGCATTAATGTAATCGGGTGGCAGGTTCGATAAGCTTTTGTCATCTCTTCTAGGATACATTTGTAAAAATATCTGCGGTTATAAAGGCCAGTAAGCGGGTCAGTAATGCTCTGTTTTTTTAGGATGTCATTTTGTTTATGTATATAGCCTTCATAGAAGGAATTCTGTCTAGTGTTTGTTAATTCAAAGAACCGTTCAATAATCAACGATGTATTTGGCTGTATTTTGTATTCATTCAGTGCGTTAAGCATGTGACGAATACAACACATTCTAGTACTATGTGTCAGTTTTAAAATTAAATCAACAGTAAAATAATTAGTTTCTGCAAATGCTATTCCTAAGTCAAAAGCTTCAGTGTCAGACGTCTTTATGAAGCCTTGATATTCATCATCTGGCAAAAAGAATGCCTCACAATGTCTGGTGAATGTATCAGTTAGTTCATTCAGATAGTTTGGGGAGTTATGAAAATACGAATTAAATTCATCAATAGATTTCATTTCATCGTGGTGTTCCTTGAGTATTGCTGGTATTACCTCTATTAAAAGAGGATAGTATTCATCTTTTAACGCACTATAATTCATGAATTATTCACCATCGTTTCTCGAGAAGTTTATAATTAAATTATACTATATTAAATAGCATTATTTTGCAAAAGATATTGACTTTTATTTTTTATACCACTAGAATTCATATCATTCGGATTGGAGTGTCTGGCTAATGTATCAACTGTATAAATATACCGTTTTATTTGTATTTTCAATTGTATTAGGATTCTCTTTTAATATGTTTCTGCTTCCTCATGAAGTACTGTCAGGTGGAGTTACAGGTCTTGCAATGATCTTTGGGCTGCTCTCTCCAATAAACTCCGGTATTTGGCTTGTCATTTTAAATATTCCGGTATTCATAATCGGCTGGATGAGATTAGGGAAGCAATTTATTCTGAATAGTGTATTCTCTGTTTTTATCACGTCAGTTTCTATGCAGTATATCCCTGTCGTAAAGGTAACGGATGACGCATTACTTTCCGCAGTATTTGGTGGTGTCATCATAGGTATAGGTATAGGGTTCATTGTAAGATTTTATGGATCAACTGGAGGAGCTGATATCATTGGACTTGTTGTCACCCAAAAACATGATATTCCTTTGGGCGGGTTGATTTTTGGTTTAAACAGTATTGTTGTGTTTATCTCCGGGTTCTTCTTTTCCTGGGATCTGGCATTATATACCATGGCTTCTATATACATTACTGGGATCGTTATTGACCGCATTCACACCCGTCATATAAAATTAAATTTAATGGTTGTAACAAGTCAGGGAGATGCTCTGAAGAATGAGCTTATTGCAAACTTAATCCGAGGTATTACCGTTATGAACGGATATGGGGCCTATTCTAATAATGAGAATAAAGTACTCTACACAGTTATTACCCGTTATGAACTGGCGTTAGTAAAATCACTTATAAAAAAAGTAGACCCGCAAGCGTTTGTTAGTATCAGTGAGACGGCTGAAGTGCTGGGGAATTTCAGGAGATCGTAACGTGAAAAAACGGCAAAAGTATATGTGAAATGACTATCAAATTAGTGTTGGTAGTCATTTTTTTATTGAAAGAGGGATTCTGAATATTTTGTGTTAAAATGTACCCAGAGATTTTGAAAAAATATACGTGAAGTGATGGAGCTCCATCGACATGAATCCTCGTTCCGTTAATAGCACAAATTTAATGGAATATAGGGTCTAAACAGACAAATAGCGGAATGAGGATCCGTCAACAAGCCTAAATCAAGGAATTTATATGAAATAACGGAACGAGGATCCGCCAACATTTTAAAACTGGGAGTTTGAACTGTAGGGAGCTCTCTTCCTGTTTGGAGGAGATTGGAGATTCTATATTCAGTTGTGTGCATTTATTATTCAACATTATAAATCCGCTAAGGGAGCGGCGTTTTTGTACGAAAGCTCCCTTTCCTTATTATAACCAGCCCCAATAAACTTGCAGCGAATTAATTGTTAATTTTTTTAAATAAACTGCCACCAGTTACTTTGTAGTCGTGCTTTATCGTAAGGACAAGCATAATTATACTGAAAATTGATGATAAAATGGTACTCGCTATATGTAAGTAGATTATAACATCTAACTTATTTTTCATATCAACACTCCTTGTATTAATTTGGGGTTAGTTTATGCAGATTGTATATGATTAATTCAATCGCGTGTAAAATTGCTCATTCTAAGAAACTTTTTTTGCTCATGACCGTAGTTAGGGTGTAAACGTTATAAAATGTGTATAAAGGATACGTATCTTTCGGAAAAGTGCATTCACAAAGGAGGATTATATGAAAGAATGGTGGAGTAGAAAGAAAAGGAAAACGAGAAAGCACAAGAAGAGTAAAGAAGATTATACGTTTTGGGATATTGTTTTTGATGTGCTATTTTGGATTCCTGAATTGTTCATATTGCCATACAGAATAATCTTTTGGCTGCTGAGAGGTTTAGGTAGAATGATAGGAGATTTTCTGGATTTCGTATAAATTCTGATAAATTAAATCCACGATATTTAATAAAATAACTAGTGAAACAGGTGTAATTATGCAAAAATCCACTCTGCTGGAAACATGTTTATTTTTGCCTACATATTTAAACAAAAAGAAACTTAGAAACGAACTTAAAGGAAGAACTGTCCTGATTACTGGTGCGAGCTCTGGTATTGGTAAAGCGTTAGCCTATTACCTGGCAGATCAGCAGAGTCATTTGATTTTAGTGGCCAGAAGAGAGGAAAAGCTTTTGGCTATGAAACGTGAAATCGAAAACAAAGCTGCAAGCGTTAGTATTTATCCAGCAGACCTTCGAAATGAGAAGGAAATGGATGGCTTACTAACATTTTTACACCAACTGCCGAATGGGTTGGATATACTGGTTAGTAATGCTGGACTATCTATTAGACGCTCGATTCAGGATTCACTGGATCGTTATCATGATTTTACCCGGACTATGGCAATTAATTACTTTGCGCCGGTGAGGCTGTTGTTATCTCTCATTCCTCTTCTTGAAAAAAATCATGGACAAGTTATTAATGTTTCTACAGTAAACGCATTGTTAGCACCTGTACCATCCTTTGCTGCGTATCAAGCATCCAAGGCAGCTTTTGATGTGTGGCTTCGATCGGCAGCTCCGGAATTGAAAAAAGCAGGGGTATCAACATCAACTTTATATCTCCCGTTAGTAAGAACCCCAATGATTCGCCCAACAGCGTCTTATCGTAATGTTCCTGCTATGTCAGCCAAACAGATCGCCAGAATCATCAGCAAGCTCATGTATACAAAAAGGAAAAAATATCAGCCCTGGTGGTTAACTTTTGGGCGGTTGGCATCGATCTTTCTCAGAAGTCTGCCGGATTTATCAGGTGAAAGAAAAAGAGGGAAGTAACTTGAGGATTATTAAACTTGTTTATGTATTATATAAAATTAAATTACTATCACCTCTGGGGTTGTACAGGTTGATTGTTGCCACATTCAATTGCGGAATAAATCTGATGACGCTTCTATATTTTACTGAAAAGAAGTATGCTGACGAAATTGCGCTAGTTGATGACAATCAGGCGATAAGTTATAAACAACTTCTGGCACAATCAACAAAGCTTGCTTTAGGTTTGAAGGAAAATGTACATCTTGAAAGTGGACAGAAGGTAGCTTTATTGTGTAAAAACCATGCATCGATGGTAAAGTCTCTTTTTGCTGTATCCAGGTTAGGGGCAGATGTATATTTACTAAATACCGAGATAAGTAATAGCCAATTTAATGAGCTAATTGACCGCCATGATTTTGATGTTCTAATCTATGATGTTGAATTAGGTCCTCTTGTCGAACGATCCCATTTTTCAAATCAAAAGATTCTAAGCTATCATGATCACTTACCAGCCATTAACAACCTCTTTCATTCTAATGGTCAAGTAAAACAAGAACTGCCTAGAACTTCCTCGAGTAAAATTGTCCTGCAAACAAGTGGCACTACTGGAGTTTCCAAAGATGCAGCACATAAGCCGTCTTTATTTAATTATTTAAATCCATTTGTAGCTTTTATCAATAGGTTAAAACTTTTAGACTATAATACTGCCTATATTGGGACTCCTATCTACCATGGTTATGGGTTAGCAGTTTTGCTATTATTCATTCCTTTAGGGAAGAAAGCAGTTATAAGCAGTGGATTTAATGCTAAAAAAGCCTGCAATCTGATTCGAGAACATCAAGTTGAAGTAGTCACTGTTGTTCCGTTAATGCTGCAGCGAATGTTAAAAACGAATGCAGAAGATTTAGAGTGCCTCACCTGTATTGCATCAGGTGGTGCAAAGCTCAGTACAAAGCTTGTTGATGAGACATCTAATCAGCTGGGGGATGTCTTGTACAATCTATACGGGACGTCGGAATCCGGTTTGAATTTCATCGCAACACCACAGGATTTAAACTATTCAGCATCTACCATTGGCAAAAAAATAAATGGCATGCGACTAAAGATCCTGGATGAACGTATGAATGAAGTTGAAACTGGTAAAGTCGGACAATTTTGTGTAAGGAATGACTGGTCGATGAGTAATCGAAACAGCTCCTGGATTGAAACAGGTGATTTAGGATACAGAGATGGTAATGGGTACTATTTTTTGTCTGGCAGAAAGGACGACATGGTCATATCAGGGGGAGAAAATGTTTATCCAATAGAAGTTGAACAGATACTAGTCAAGCATTCCGAGGTTGAAGATGTGGCGGTTGTTGGAATAAGTGACGAACAATTTGACCAACGATTAATAGCATTTGTAAAGCCAGCGGAAAATGCTGGTGTAACAGAAAAGGAACTTCTTGAATGGCTAAGTTTTAAGGTTGCAAGATACCAGGTGCCAAAAGAGATAACATTCGTTAGACAAATGCCATATACATCGATTGGCAAACTTGATAAAAAGCAGCTTGATAAAGTGTGATCGTTCCTAACTGATGGAACTCTTATTTTTTTGTGGTTAAGAAACCGACATGGCTGCAAGTGTGCAGGTCATCATCATACAGGTGTTGCGGACACCAGAGACCTTATTTGGCAGAAATACATGTAAATAGTGATGTTTTCGGACACCAGGGACCTTATTTGTTAAAAATCCTCTCTTTTTACCATGAAAAATATGAAATAAGGGCTACTGAGTCCGGGTAACTTCGAAAAGACGACTTTTCTATCGAAATAGCGGCTCCTGTGTCCGCAAAAAAAGAAAGCATTTATTTCGAAGACCAGGTTTTCTAAAAAAATTCTATTATGTATAAATAGTCTGAAAATGGGTGATGATGCTAGTGACGAAAATTAAATGAAGTTGAGGTGGTTTTTTTTGAAAAAAACGATATATCTTAGTTTACTAGGAATAATCTTTCTGGGAGGACTTGTATTTGCACTAAATACAGTTCAGGAAAATAATGAATCACAGGATCAGGAGAATCAAGATCCTTTCCAACAGGAGGCAGTTGAAGTATCAGAAGGGACAGTTGAAGTCGTAACATCGGATAATGGAAGTATCAATGCGAATAACCTGTTTATCCCGTGGACAATCAACAAGAATGGCAATAATTTTTTCTTAAGTCAACGTGATGGAGCTGTTGTTCAAATCGATGGAAGTCTCGGGTTAGTAGAAATTCAGGATGTTGAGGTATCAAAAGATATTCTTCATGAGGGACAAGGCGGATTTCTTGGTTTTACTTTAGCGCCAGATTTTGATACATCTAAAACAGCATTTGCTTACCATACTTATCAGGAAGATGGTGAAACACTTAATAGAATTATCTCAATGTCACTGAAAAATAACATCTGGACGGAAGAGGATATTCTCCTTGAAGGAATACCAGGTGGAGAAATAAATACTGGTGGCAGAATTCAAATCGGTCCGGATGGCATGCTATATGCAACAACAGGTGATACCGGTCAAGCCGATAAAGCTCAAGAACTTGATAATTTGGCGGGTAAAATTTTAAGGATGGAATTAAATGGTGATGTGCCAGAAGACAACCCTTTTGACAATTCTTATATTTACTCGTTTGGTCATCGAAATCCACAGGGGTTAGCTTGGGACAATGAAGGAAACCTTTATAGTTCGGAGCATGGTGAGTCCGGTCATGATGAAATCAACCTAATCGAAGCAGGGCAAAACTATGGTTGGCCGGTAATCGAGGGTGACGAAGAAGCGTCTGAAATGATTGAACCTATCCATCATTCTGGTGATGCTACCTGGGCTCCTTCTGGTATGGCTTTTAATGACGGACAATTATTTATCGCTTCATTAGCTGGTTCCAAAATTTTCACTTATGATATAGCAAGCGGTGAAGTTGATGAATTTTTCAGTGATGCAGGAAGGTTAAGAGATATTATGATTGAGGATGAGGCATTGTTTACGATTACCAACAATCATGATGATCGTGGCGAGCCAAGTAAAAAGGATGATCGGTTAATTCAAATTCCGATAACAGAAAAAGCATCCACAGATTAACATAAAAAGGTAGTCGTTCTGGTAAATGGACGACTACCTTTTTAATTGTTCGGAAACTATAAAAGCTAAGTGCAGTGGATAACTGCACTCTAGAACAGTACTTCAGTTGATATCCAGCTAACAAGTTGATAAGGGCACATTCGGGTTGATAACTGTCCCAATGGGTTGATAACCCCATATTCGAGTTGATATCTCAGCTAACAAGTTGATAAGGGCGCATTCGGGTTGATAACCCCATATTCGAGTTGATATCCCAGCTAACAGGTTGATAACCCCATATTCGAGTTGATATCTCAGCTAACAGGTTGATAAAACTATATTCCAGTTGATATCTCAGCTAACAGGTTGATAAAACTATATTCGAGTTGATATCCCAGCTAACAGGTTGATAACCCCATATTCGTAACAGGTTGATAACCCCATATTCAGGTTGATATCCCCCCTGACCTAATCAGAATAACCCCGCACGGTCCAAAACCATGCGGGGCCTCCTCAATTTCTATCTGTTACTGCTGTCTGCTTCATCAAGAGCAACTTCTTCACTTTTTTAATTTTTATCCTTCTTCTTCAGAAAGGCTCTTGATATATTCTGTTACAGCTTGAATTTCTTCTTCGGTTAATACACCTTCAAATCCAGGCATGTTGCCGCCCCCGTTTTTAATCTGATTTATGATTTGTTCCTTATCCATGTTGAGATCTTGTAAATTCGGTCCATTATGTCCGCCTGCACCTTCTGCACCATGGCAGGATAAGCAATTGTTTTCATACACTTTTAATCCTTCATCTACTGATACTTCATTTTTGTCTTCTTCTTTACCTTGATTGAAGTCCATTTCTTCTTTTGCTGGTGATACCGTAATGGCGTCCTCAGGAATATCTTCCAAGGATCCATATTTTCCATCTAAAGAGAAGGTATAAATCTTATCCCCATGCTGTGTTCCGGCAAGTGAATTTCCGGCTGAGAATATGGAGATATATTGCTTTCCATCGACTTTATAAGTGATTGGCGGGGCATTTGCACCTGCATCTGTTTTGAATTCCCACACTTTCTCCCCATTTGTTGCATCATAAGCGATAATTCTTCCATCGTTATGTCCAGTGAAGATGAGGTTCCCGGCAGTTGTTAAAATTCCGCTATATGCAATAGTATCCCAGTTATTCTGCCATACAATTTTATTGGTTTTAATATCGATTGCAGTTACCGTGCCACGGCTAGGTGACTTTTCTACAGGCTGCCAGATACTTCCCAGCCATTCTTTACCCACCTCAAATTTGTTCTCCTCATCTTCTGCATAATGGGCATATGAAAAATAATTATCATTACCCAGCACATAAAAAAGTTCTGTGTTTGGATTGTATGCAGAAGGTGGCCAATTTGCCCCGCCTTGAGGTGACGGCTTCACGGTTACTGGTTCATCCCAGAATGGCGTGAAAATATCCCCGTATTTTCCGTCAAATTCCTCTGGCAAATCTTTTTTTATATCTTCTTCAGTAATCCCTTGAGGTACAAACGAATCCCCGATTGGGAACGGCTGAGTAGGCGAAGTTTTTTGTTTTTTATTTTGTGGTACAGCTTTTTCCTCGATGCCAACGAGCGGCTCCCCGTTTGTTCTATCCAATAGATATACCCATCCAGTCTTCCCAGCTTGAGCTATCCCTTTCTTCGTTTCACCATTCATTTTGACATCATATAAGACAACTGGATTAGCAGGATCGTAATCCCAAATATCGTGATGTACTTCCTGAAAATGCCATTCATATTCGCCTGTATCCGCATTTAATGCCATTACAGAGTCTGTATAGAGGTTATCTCCTTTACGATTACTACCATCTAAATCAGGCGCCGTATTCCCAGTTGCAAAATAGATAAGTCCTAATTCCGGATCAACTGCCGGTGTCTGCCAGACTGGTGCTCCACCTGTTAACCAGTTTTCACTATCTTCCGGCCATGTTTCTGATCCCTTTGCACCTGGCTCTGGAAGGGTGTAGGTCCTCCAAACTTGTCTGCCAATGTCAGCATCATATGCCGCTACGTAACCTCTTATTCCGTATTCACCACCTGCGATACCTGTATAAACCTTTCCATCATAAAATAGTGGAGCACTTGTGATGGTATATCCCTTTTCCCATTCATCAACTACCGTCTCCCATAATACTTTACCGGTTTTCTGGTCCAAGGCAACTAATCTTGCATCTAACAAACCGACAAACACTTTTCCATCACCTAGTGCGACGCCACGGCTTGCCCATCCGCAACAAAGCGTGTCCAGGCCTTCCGGAAGTTTAGGCTTATACTCCCAAATGAATTTTCCTGTTGTTGCATCAATGGCTGCAACGTGGTTCTCTCCCGTAATGTTAAACATGACACCATCATACACAAGTGGAGTAGATTCCCCGGAATATTTGAATTCGAGCCCAGTTCCCATGCTAGTAATCCATTCTGCTTTTAGATTATTGACATTGGAAGTATCAACTTTATCTAGCGGGGAGTACCGGCCATTGTATATATTTCCACCGTTTGTTAACCAATTACCAGAAGGTGGCTTTATCAGTTCTTCAGGAGAAAAATCGGGCGTAACTTCCCCTGGATATTCCGTATGTTGTACGGAGAAGTGTTCTTTACCAGTAGGATTTTTTTGCTTTTCGACGTTTGGTTCATTTTTTTGGTCGTTCTGTAAACCTTGTTCAGGATCCACCGTGTCACTGTCAGAATTTTCGAATTGAAATGAAAAAATACTAACACCTATTAACAGTAAGATTCCAATTGTTACTAACCATACATTCTTATTGCGCATGTAAAACACCTTTCTTTCACGATAGTTATGGTCTAATTATTTTATAATTTGCCCGTAAACTTGGGAAATAGTCTTTTGGGAAGAAAATAATGGGGTGGGAAATATAGGTAAGATTGGTTGAAAATTAAAAAGCATGAAAACAAACGTTTCCATGCCTTAAGTGTGATTATTTTTTTACATATTTACATTTCATTCATTTTTACTTCATATGTTTTCTCAGTACCATCTTTAAAAGTTACTTGTAATTCAGCTTTTAAGAAATCGTCAGGTATGCTAAACGCTTCAACAGATATTGCAATGGCTTCCTCATCTGTCATGTCCTGACCCAGTTTCAGGTCTTTTACAATTGGAAACATAGCATCAAAAGCAGCAGGCCCACGTTCATTCACACTGTTAAATGGATCATAAAACTCGGATTCCACTAAATTATCATCTTTCTCGATTTCTCCTTCGAATTCTTTATCATCATATATGACATCAAAGTCAATTGAAGTATAGTCAAGCTCTTCCATCTTTTTAACCATGTCATTCATCGTACTCATAGCTTCTTGGCTTTCAACATCTACATTAGATTGGTTAGAATTTTCCTTTGAGTTTTCGTCTTCACCGCCACAAGCAGTCATCACCATAGCTGAAATAAGCAAAAATAATACTAGTTTCTTCATATATAACACCTCCATATTTTTTCATTATAGTCGGCATTATGCCCAAAGTTTTAACTATATATTCGTTATTTTCATAGAGATGCTGATATTTTCACAGAGTATGCTTAAGGGAAGTGAACTGGGTATCTGGGTTAGTTATGAATAACTTTATTATTCATAACTACTATCGTTTCTTGAAGTGAAAAAGTGGCATCAATTTGATATGTTATCAAGATTTAATATGTGTCCCATTTGGTTTCCGAGACTACTATAAAATGGTATTTTGTAGTAGCATTGTTAAATATGACAGGTTGCTGGGAACTATGGGGGGATCTACTATGGAAATAATTAATCAATGGACAAAAGAAACTAGCGAATTTATCAAAAAGAAAGTAATAGAACACAACATGGAGCAACTGCCGGACCATCTTAAAACTCCTAATGAGAACATTGGTTTTACACTGAAAGATGATAATGGACATTTAAAGGGTGGCATTACCGGAAATATGTTTTGGAATCATATAATAATTGATTTCCTGTGGGTTGATGAAAGTTACAGGAAAGAGGGATATGGAAGTATTTTGCTGAATAAATTAGAGATGTATGCGCAAGAGAATGATTGCAGATTGATATACCTGGATACATTTAGCTTTCAGGCGCCTGCGTTTTATCAGAAAAACGGGTATGAAATTTTTGGTGTCATTGAAGATCACCCAAGAGGTTTTGATCAATATTTCTTACAAAAGAGATTAAAGTAAAGGACCGTCATCCATAGGTGGTCTTTTCTTTTGACAGTTAAGAAACCAACATGGCGACAAGTGTGTATAGCAAATTTGAGTTTTGCGGACACCAGAGCCCTTATTTGGCAGAAATCCACGAAAATGGTGTTGTTTGCGGACACCAGGGAGCTTATTGTGCACAATCGCCCTCTATTAGCCATGATATAGGTGAAATAAGGACTTCTGTGTCCGGATAAATTTGAAAAGGCCACTTTTTTATAGAAATAGCGTCTCCTGTGTCCGCCCGTTGAAGTCAGGCAGTTAAAGCCCACCGCGCCTCCACAACATGCATAAGAATCCCTTCAACGATAAGTAAAGTTTTCTAAATTAAAATATTTGAATGTGGTGTATGTTAAAATAACTTTAATAAATTCGACCATTTACTTTCAGGACTAGCTTTAAATTCTAGGAGGGAAAAAATGAAAAACATATTATTAATTACATTGCTGGGGTTAAGTATTATTATGGTTGGCTGTGCGTCCAACGATGCTAAAAATAGTGTGGAAAACTACTACACTGCTTTAGTTAATGAAGAATACGATAAGGCTTTTAATCAGTTACTTATTTTCGATGAGCATTACGATCAGGAGACAACGCTAAGTGAATCAGAGGCCAAGAAGAGATTTTCGGAAAAAATAAGTTATTTAGAAGAAAAAGGATATCAACTAAATGATTTTGAAATTCAGGATGTTCGAACGGACGATGGTGGCCCTCCACTGGTGGAAAGTGTTTTAACAATTGAGGTTAATGGTGATGAAAAAAAGGTAAAAGAACTTATTCAAGTTACGGAAAACGGTCTTTTTGTAGATTTATCTGAAGAAGATAAATACGCTCATTACCGTGATGGAAAGATGAGTATTAGTATTAAAAACTAAAAAACAGTCGAAGCATATTAAACATTACGGGAGAGAATAGCAGTGATAGTCAGAGAAATTAAACCTTCAGATGCAGAAAAGTTTTCACATCTTACCCAGCAAGTTGAGGGGAATTCAGAATATATGCTGTGGGAGGCTGGCGAAAGAAATAGTCAGCCAGCACAACAACGAAAGATGATAGAGAGTATTGAAAAAGAGGGGAACTCTACAATACTTGTTGCGGAAACAGGTCACGAATTAGTAGGCTTTTTAATGGCTTTTGGTGGTAAGGCGAGAAGAAATAAACATTCCGCTTATATTGTAATTGGAATACTAAAGGAATACAGGGGACAGGGAGTAGGTTCAAAGCTATTTGAAGAGTTGAAGCGATGGGCACTCCGTAACAATATTCATCGCCTGGAACTTACGGTAGTGACACAAAACGAATCAGGTTTATCTCTGTATCGGAAAATGGGCTTTACTACGGAAGGGACAAAAAAACACTCATTGTTTATCGACGGGGATTTTGTTGACGAATACTACATGTCGAAGCTTATATAATACCTGTTGTTAAGTCTGAAGTTAAACCAGTCAGCAAGGAGAATAATTGAATAAATATTTCGTAAAAGTGCATTTAACTTATAAATTAATGCACTTTTTTCTTTTAGAATATTCGTTTGCAATAATTTTACAACCAAACTTCCATAGTGTCGTCTAAATAGTTAAAGGATATTATCTGAGGAAGGGAAGTACCTATGGGGAATCAGTATGAACAAAGCAAAGATGAATTACTGGAGTTTTTAATGAATGAATATGGCCAAAGTATAACTCGGCTAGCATTTACTTATATCAAGGAGCAACAATTAGCTGAAGATATTGCCCAAGAAGCTTTCATTAAGTGTTATCAAAAGTTGGATGAGTTCAGACATGAATCTTCTTATAAGACCTGGATTTACAGTATTACTGTCAATCTTTGTAAAGATAAGCTGAGAAACTGGTCTTTTCGAAATCTGATATTTTCTGATTTCTTATCTACTAGAACTAAAACTACAGAAACACCAGAGTCGAGGCTATTAGATTTCGAAAATAGTAGAATAATTTCAGAGCAAATAGTTTCCTTACCAATTAAATACAGGGAAGTAATCATATTATATTATTATGAAGAATTTACATATAATGAAATCGCCAATTTGCTAAATATGAAGCTGTCTACGATTAAATCTAGACTGCATAGGGCCCGCCTTTTATTAAAGCGAAGGCTAGAAGGGAGTACAGCTAATGGAAGACATGTTCAATAATTTAAATGAAAAGATGAATAGAACAATTCTAAAAGATATAGAATTTGGTGAGAGAAATAAGGAAGCAGTAAGGAAATCCGTTAGGGCTTCAAAAAGGAAGAAATCTAACTTACAATTCAGACTGAAATATATCTTGAGTGTATCTATAAGTTGTGTACTTCTTTTGGGTTTAGGATTGTTTAGCTTCAGTAAACTAGGCGGTTTTAGTGACGATCAATCTATTCCCGAAAACACAATACAATCTCCTTCTAATTCGAATAAGAATTTGGATACCAAGGAAGGGAGCATGTATACCCCTCCGAATAAAGAAGAGTATTTTGATGATATGAACAAGAGAGAAGTATTATCCAAAATGTTAAATACACCTATGCACTTTAAGACTGTAACGGGTAAGTTTGAAGAGCAGAATATTTACAACGATGGAACAGGATCGACTGTAAATGTTAAGTATAAGTTAAGTATGGAAAATAAAGTGGGTGGCTATGTTTCATTTAAGAATCATTCACTGGATGGTGAGCTTGTACAAAATGAAAAGGCAGTTCACAATGATAATCAAGTATGGAATATTGACCTTATGAGAAAAAGTTACCGAGAAAGTGAATACGATCCTAAAGAACTTCAAAAAAAAGTGTCCGTAGAAGAGGCACTATCAATTGACTCTAATAAAGTTTATGACAAACTTTTAAGTCTTTATGATTGGGAAGCACCACCAACCGGGACAGCAGGAATATCACTTTTTCCATTTCATAAGGCAGTACAATATTTAGGCGATTATGAACAATGGGATATTGAAAAACAAAATGCAGAAATACTTGGGCATAATACCATTGTTTTGTCTGGTGAAGTTAAAGACAAAGTTGCAAGGAGGAAGAACGTTGAAACATTCCGGTTTTGGGTTGATAAAGATACTGGTATTTTAGTTAAATATAAGGAGTATGATTTAAATGGAAATCTTACATCTTATTTACATCCGGAAAAATTAGAAATAAACGTTTCAGTTGATTCTAAAGAATTTATTCCAAGCCTAACTGGTTTGACTAAGAAGGAAATCCCAGCTCCTCATTATGAAGATTCAAGAGAAAAAGAAATTGAGGTAATCGAGCATGCTGACTATTATAAGGAAGATGTAGATCAAGTGCTCCAAACTCTCCGGGAAGATATTAATTTTCTATATGAATTTACTGGCCCGGATACAGAATTATACGCTGCAAGTTATGAAAGATATAAGTCTTTTAACCAAGCTTATCTGACCTATAGTTATAAGAAGGGTGAAAATGTGGAAGGTTCAGGGACCAGATTATTGTATGTACGTGCCTACCATAAAGATTCTGTTACTCGTTCCTCAGGAGCATTTGATACTAATAAAGGAAAGAGAATCGAAAAGTTTACAACGAACGATATTGACTGGACAGTGTATGAACTTGACCGGCCACAAAGTGCTCATTTTGTTGGGACTTCAAATGAATATATCTATGAAGTAGTAACGCAAGAAATTACTGCCAAGGAAGCTATGTCCCTTGTAAAGTTCTTTAAACCTAGTAAGGAAGAGTAGTAACCTTGAGTGTGGCAAGGTTAAAGGGGATTCCGTTTCACGACCATCAATTTGTACGCTAATTTGATGGTCGTTTTTTATTGGTATCATAGTGTAAGTTCACATTTTGACCTGCGAATTCTTATGTAAATCAGCATACATAAATTTACCAATAAATTGGTATTTAATTAGTGTTTCCTTAATCTTGCAAAATATTATGAATATTTATGTTAAAATAAATACAGACTTTGTGAAGAATCACGCTTAAACTAACACAGTAGGAAAGTTGAAGAAGAAATGGGATGGCTAGATATAATGTGGGGGGGATTTTATTGAAGAGAAAGATAGTTCTCTTAATTGCTCTACTAATTTTTGTGACTAGTTGTAGTCCTGAAAACGACTCACAAGAAGATAAAACAATGTTTTTATACAAAGGTTCTAGTTTAGGCGATAGAGATTATGCTTCAGCTATTCTGAATATGTTGCCCTACCAAGAAGATTCAAACGGATTTGCTAGATACACTGATGAGAATCTTATAATAGCTGAATATACTAATAAAACAGAGGAAGCTGCTCGTAAGATTGTTTTGACCAATGCTACTTACATTTTCAACTTAATCGATGGTGTCGATAAAATAATTTTTAAAATCCAAGAACGGCGGTATAGTATACACAAAGAGGAATTAACAAAATGGTATATGAGTGATAAACATCTTCAAATTTCAAAGAAAAAAGAACTAAAGAATCTTATAGAAAAGAATTTAAATGACCCCCAAAGAGTAAAGACTTTTTTTGAAAAATAAATAAAAGCAATCAACCGGGATAAGAACTGCACCTCGCCGGTTACCTTGATAAGTGGTCCCAAGAATATTATTGATACCTATGAAACAAAAGGGTGCAAGAGTTGAAGAATGGATTTCGTTCTCGTTGTTCCACTAACGCAGCAGGTTACTTGAACAATAAAGAGGGGAGGATTGATTATGTTTAGTCAAAAAAGAATTAGAGATTATGGAGTAAAAAGTGGGAAACTAGAAACAGGGAACCAAAACTCAATTACAGATGTTGAAGGAGTTTCTGTCGGTCATGT
>JBDNGJ010000177.1:0-3879 GCA_041689365.1 Virgibacillus sp. | reverse complement strand
GAAACCGGTTGAACCTAACAAGCGCGTCAACGCGGACAGGCCTCGCCGTCGGGTTGCTGTTTTGAAGTGCCGGAGTTCCGTAGTACATTTGTAAATAATTCAACATTCGCCCGCCTGCCGGTTACGCGCGGGGGCGTTATAGGGCGTTCATTTTCAGACATTTCTAATAACATTCAAAAAAATGAAACTTCTGCTTGCAAATCCCTTATACCTATCTTAAAAATTGTAAATAGATATGAATAAGAATTCCAAAAGTAGGATTTTCCACTTCCTTTTTTTAGCACTATTTATACTTCTGTCTTGTAAAAATAGTACTTCAGATAAAGTATTGAATGCTAATGGCATCTGGCAACAAATAGGGTATGGAAAAATTGTAGAAATACAGGATGATACTATAAAGGTATCTGACATCAGCAAGGTAAGTTGTGTTTCTTATGCTAAGGAGCCCATTCTCGACTTCGGAAAAGTTAAAAAAGTCAACAAAGATACTCTCACCATAGAACATGGTATTCATAATTGGAAGTTTATAAAGCTTCAACAATTGCCTGCACTCTGTAATCAAAAGAACATAGCTGAAAACAATGATCCCATAGCTAATTTTGAAACCTTTTGGCATACATTTAATGAACATTATAGTGCATTTAACATCCGAAATGTTGAATGGGACAGCACATACAGAAAGTTTGAACCCAAGATCAATGCTAAAAGTAGTGATCTGGAACTCTATGAAGTCTTAAATGAGATGGTTTCAACGCTCAATGATGACCACACGCAAGTCAAGCTACCGGATGATTTAGAAAATAAATTTGAGACAAAAGTAGCCGAAAGCAAATACTCTAAAATATTTGAATTTCAACTTAGTGAAGATATCGCAAGGAATTATGTAGATAGTCTGCATAGCTATAATGCAGGAATGGTTCGGTGGGGAATGATTGAAAACGAGATTGGATACATACAAATTAATGCAATGTTAATGCTTGCAAATTATGATGTGCCCAAAGCCCTTTCTTTACAAGATTTCTTCCCACGGTATTGGGAAATAGCAGAAAGCAGAAAGGATGAAATCCAACGACAGGACGAAGTGAATGGAGCTGATTTTATTTTGGATTCTGTTCTTACATCGTTGAAAGGAGCTAAGGCATATATCCTGGATATCCGTTTCAACGGCGGTGGTAAAGATGGTGCCGCCCTTGCGATCTTAAATCATTTTACCTCAAAGAGGACAAAAGCGTTTACAAAAAAAGCGAAGACTGAAAATGGGTTCACACCAAAACAGGATTTATTCCTGCATCCAACAGAAAAAAATTTTACTGGTGAGGTTATCTTCTTAACCAGCCACCAGACCGCAAGTGCAGCTGAAATATTAACATTAAGTTCAATAGCCCTTCCAAATATAACACGGATAGGTTCCAATACAGAGGGTATCTTTTCGTCAACCTTAGATAAGCAGTTGCCTAATGGATGGAAATATGAGTTATCTAATGAGGTCTATGAAGATATAAATAGTAAAAACTATGAAGGTATTGGGATACCTGCACATCACACCATCAAATATTCAAAAAATAAAGATAATTTTTTTGAACAATTAATTAATGGGCTGGACCATGGAGATAGTGCGATTGAAAAAGCACTAAAGATTTACAACAACGAATCAAATTAGTACTAATTTGTAGTAGTATTTTCATGCTGTAAGCTTATTTGGAGTCTTAAATAACATTAAGCCCGCCCTATAAGCGCTTCAACAGGAACGCGCCTCCCACCTACGCTAAAGCTTCGGGGCGCAGGCCGTGGTCGGGCTTGGTTTTGTGGCTTACCGTTCGTTACTTATCAAATCAACGTTAACACGCGCGCCCGTTAAGCGCGGGGCCGTTATAGGGCCCGTTAATGGATCACATAAAAAAGAGACTTACTGAAAATGATTAAAAAAGTCATATCCAGGATAACTATAGGAATAATTTCATCTGTCGCAATCATGGCAATAGGCTTTTATTTTTTCCTTTTTGCCAACCCTCTTCATCTCCATCAAGTAAATCTCTTGAAGTGGATTCCAATATTAATCTGCTTTCTGGCATTATTTGCAAGCGGGAAAATTAATAAAGAAATTCCTGTTAAATACCTACCTCTTCTATTTCTACCTTTTATAGTTTTTGATGTATTCAACTTTTTCTATTTCCCTTTCATTATTGTTTTGACTATCACAGGATTTGTGGCAGTACTCATTTCGAGAAATGAAGTAAACAAAAGATTCAAAACACTGTCTTCAATATCAGTCGTTGGCATTTTCATCTATTATCTGCTGACCCAACCAATAATTCTTGAGCATAAAGGCTTTGGACGTAATATTGAGGGAGAATTAGTGAATGCAACTGTATTGTGGAATCCTTCCGAACAAGGACTCCAACCGCTACCATCCCACACCTTGGTTGATAAGGATAACAATAAAATAAACATACAGAATATAACCGGGAAAACGCATTTCATTGCCTTTTGGGCAACATGGTGCGGCCCTTGTCTTGAAGAAAAACCCCAACTGGATTCGTTGAAACAAGCATATCAGGAAAATGTAGAATTTATTGACGTATCAATTGATGAAGACAAAGATAAGTGGCGATCTTATATTGGAAAACATAAACCAACTGGTTTACAACTGATTTCAAATGACGTAAATGAAACCAGAAGGGATTTAAATATCAGTTCTCTTCCCCTCCACTTTATCGTCAACGCGAAAGGTGAATACAATTCATTCACCTCCATAGATCAAGCTGGGAAAGTACTTTCTAAAACCATTGAGTAGGATATCTGTATAAAGTTGGCCCTATAACCCGCGCATTAACTCGGACGCACCTCGCCCTCTCTTGCTCGTTTTGTTTTCTTTTTGCTAAATAGTAAACTGAAAATTGAATTGACATTGTACGTGCGCCGGTTATGCGCAAGGTCGTTAGGTGGCTTCAATTTCCTTATCTATGATAATTCAATGAATTTATGTAACTTTTGTATAGACATAGTAATTTTGATAGTGTAAATATTTAGTCATGAGTAATTGGAAAAAACGTATTACCGTAAATCCTGACCAATGTGGTGGACGTCCGTGTATTCGCGGTATGAGGATTCGCGTTATTGATGTATTGGATTTGCTTGCTTCTGGCTTAACGCAACATGAAGTTTTAAAGGAACTGCCTGACCTTGAAAAAGAAGATATCCAGGCAACGCTTAAATATGCTAGCAGCAAAGTCAATCATCCGGTTATTGCGGCATGAAAATATGGATTGATGCTCAACTTTCACCTGCGATTGCTGCTTGGATAAATCGAACCTACGAAGATATTGAAGCTCAGTCTATCCGTGCTGTAGGTTTGAGAGATGCGTTAGATTATAAAATTTTCAATGAAGCCCGCAAGCAAAATGTGGCCGTAATGAGTAAAGATGATGATTTCATAGACCTTGTGGAGCAACACGGACCACCACCCCAAATTATTTGGGTTAGCTGTGGTAATACTTCCAATGCGAAAATGCGACAAATTCTTTCAAAAACGTTACATAAAGCAAAAGAGCTACTTGATCGAGGAGAAATCATTGTTGAGATTAGCGACAAATAGCCAGCCACCTAACAAGCGCGTCAACGCGGACAGGCCTCGCCGATTTTGCTCGTTTATTAATGTTATTGCTAAAAGTACATTTGTTGCTTAATTTCGGTTCTACGCCTGCCGGTTATGCGCGGGGTCGTTAACTGTACGGTTTTAAAAATACTTTTATCAAATCGTTCGCTGTTTTTCAGCTATTTTATGTTCCCTTCTTTATCATCGTAACTTCATCACGTCTTCCAATTTATTCATTGTCTGTCAGCCCACTTCACATTTTCCGTACAGTTAACAATCGTATT
>JBDNGJ010000176.1:0-13887 GCA_041689365.1 Virgibacillus sp. | reverse complement strand
TATCATGCATTTGTAAGGTCCTCCTTAGATGTTTGTTTTTGTGTATATCTGCATCTTAACGGAGGACCTTTTTATGTTTCAAGAGGGGGGACGTCTCCCCAATAGGAATGCTCCTGTGGGAGCTGAGGCCTAGATGAGACTACGCAGCGACGTAGGAGCAAGGAGGCTCATCAGCCGCCCTTGGTGCGCGAAGTGTATTTCCGCAGCGGCATAATAGCACTCAAACTTTTTAAAAAGTACTTCGCATTTTATATCTAATCAGCAACATTAGAAAACTAGACATTCGTTACAGGGATTTTTTTGAAAGCGTATTTTGCTTTCCTAGAACCCCTGATAATCTGATTTGCAAGTCTTTCGATGAATGCTTAGTGCACTTTTGGAGTGAGAAAATAGTAATACTACAAAATAAATCCGAACTAATTCGAATTCTTTTTCAAGAATTATGAATCATAGTTCGGATTTTACTTTGACTAAAACATATTTATCCTGGCCTTTTTTGCAGTATTAATTAGCGTAACTATGGCTTATCTATATTACAGCTTACACTCCAAGCATAAAAGGTTTTTAAAGTACAATACACTTTCAATAGAATTCCTTTAACTATAAGTTAAACCTTAGTCACTCATTGTTCTTATGATTTGATTGTTCTTCCTCAATTTCATCTAACTTTTTCTCATCCTCTTTTGGCAGCATTTCTTTGTTCTGATCTGGTTCAAGGGGCTGATCATCATTGATTGGAAAGTCTGGCATATATCGTCCTACAATTGCTGAAAGTTCGTCAACAACTCCCTGTACTGGATGACCTTGATTAATTTTGTTTCCCATCTTGCGGAGTCTTTCAACTACATCCCCGTCAGCAACAACAACTGCTGTTTTTCCATACGGATCATTTTGTAATGCTTCTAAAACAGAATATTTTATAGTTCCAACACGTGAACGGTCTAGATCTTTATCAACATCTATACCAACGACTGCATATGGACCTGCTACTATGGATGTAGCGTCATTTACATTTGGTACGTCACTTGCGATATTTGCTAAATGGGTAGAGATTTGTCTGTTAGTGGGATTTTGTTTCTCTGCAGGATCAGAATCCTCTACCTGTACAATACGATTATTTTCCTGTTCAGTTGATAAGGATTGATCTTCCTCATTTTGCTGACAGCCAATTAAAAACAAAAAACTCATTAAAGACAGTATCCCTAAACGTAACAACATGTGTACTCCTCCTTTAAAATGTACAAACGGAATTACTGTCTTATTATTCTGAGTCGAATGCTGTAAAATATACACTCGAAGTACAAAAGTAGGGCATAAGCTCGTGAAAAATCTTACCGTATATGGCGTATAAAAAAAGCTGCTTACATATAAAATGTAAACAGCCATATCATTTAATTAATAACTATTTTTTTAATTCCTGTAATAGGATTATCTTTATTAGAGCCGTCCTTATAAAATAGGTGAACAGGTCCTTCTTCTTTCAGGGGTTTACCATCAAGAGCAAAGAGTAAATAGCAGTTTTGCAGTGCTTCAAGTGAGATGTGCTCTTCTCCTTTATTTGTTACAAGTGTAACGTCTGTAGCACTTTCTTTTATTTCGGCGTGATCTACAAATTCATTAATTGGCATTACATATGAGTTTTTCAGGATTTTTTCTCGTTCGAATCGGGAAATACTCTTGTTAACTGGCGGGTTAATTTTCTGTTGATAAACTGCTCTGTTCCAACGTTTTGAAGCATTTTCCAGTTCATTATCCTCAACTTGCTGATCATTCTCCTGCTTCGAAAATGCCTCTTCCAGTAGTATTTTTCTATCGTCAAAGATCCAGACGGTTGGGTCTAGTGTGATTGAATATGTAACATTTCCAGTAATAGGGACTATCATGAATAACCACCTCTCAATATTATCTTTAACAAGAATAGCAGACATTTTTCATTTTTTCACTATAAAAGATTAATTTTTAATTTACTTTAATTTCATTTGCATTTTCAACGTTCAAACGATAATATAATATAGAAGAAAGTCTTTTAAACGGAGGGGATATATTTGATTCCTGAGGTGACTGCAACTCATCGTGAAAAAGCCTATGCCCTTCTAAAGGCTGATGCCGAAAAAATTCGGAGGCTAATAGAAGTTCAAATTGAGAATTTAACAATGCCTCAATGTCCTTTGTATGAAGAGGTTTTGGATACACAAATGTTTGGTCTTTCAAGGGAGATTGATTTTGCTGTGAATTTGGAACTGATCAGCGAGAGCGAAGGCAAAGCCCTTCTTGAAAATTTAGAAAGGCAGCTTAACATATTACATGAAGCAGCACAAGATTCGGTGTAATGTCATGTTACAACTTAGCAAAAACTTTGCCTAATTGAATTAATGGCAAGGTTTTTTTATTTAAGCAGTTACTTTCTTACTGCAACAATTTTAACTAAGGCTTAGAAAAGCCAAGTTTTCTAATCTAGTAGAAGTAGAAATGTAATATGGCACAAAACTATGTTATACTATTAAAAATTTCTATTTCAACAATTGTTAGGAATACATATGTTGAGGAGAAGTAAGATGATACAGAAATTAAAGAGTTATGATTTTACGTTAATAATTACACCAATACTGCTGGCAATGTTTGGAATAGTGATGATTTACAGTGCTAGTATGGTAATAGCTGTTGTTGAGGGTCATGAAAGCTCACATTATCTGGTGAAGCAAATTCAATGGTTTTCTATGGCAATGGTTGGGTTTATATTTACTAGTATTTTTCCCTACAGATATTACCAAAAGTTGATGAAAATGATTATTTTGATTATTGTTGTGTTATTGGTCGGAGTGCTCTTCTTCGGAAATGAAGTTAATGGTTCCAAATCATGGTTTAATTTTGGTTTCATTAGTATGCAGCCTGCAGAGTTTGCAAAACTGGGGTTAATAATGTATCTTGCTTCAGTTTATTCCAAGAAGCAGGCCTACATTAATGAGTTTAATAGAGGTGTACTTCCACCCTTAATATTAACTGCAATCGTGTTAGGTCTCATTATTTCGCAGCCCGATATAGGAACAGCAGCAATAATATTTATGATTGCTTGCTCTGTGATATTCAGTTCCGGAATTCGTTTCAAGCATTTATCCATTCTCGTGTTGGTAGGTATGGCATTAGTTGCTTTTGCCATACCAAGCATGGTGACCGAAGAACGAATTGCCAGATTTGATGGAGCTTATCAGCCTTTTGAAGACCCGCAAGATGATGGATATCACCTGATTCAATCTTATTTAGCTATAGGTGTTGGTGGATTAACCGGTGAAGGATTGGGACAAAGTGTTCAGAAGCTGGGCTATTTACTAGAACCTCATACTGATTTTATAATGGCGGTTATAGCTGAAGAACTTGGTTTTGTCGGGGTCATTATTGTAGTAGGGATGCTATCTATTATCGTACTGCGTGGGTTATTTATCTCCAAAAAATGTTCTGACAGTTTTGGTGCATTGTTAGCTATAGGGATTTCCTCGATGATCGGAATCCAAGCTTTTATTAACCTCGGGGCAATAAGCGGAATTTTACCGATCACAGGGGTTCCATTGCCGTTTGTGAGTTACGGTGGCTCATCCCTTCTCGTTATGATGGTATCAATGGGGATAATCAATAACATCGCAAAAACAAATAAAGAAATAGAACAACAGCCAGTACCTGTTAACACAAAGGAAGAACCTGAAACAAATGTGTTTAAAAATAGAGGAGGAAAAACATGGGTGAGGTAAAGCGTATTGAAAAAGTATTAGTTGCAAATCGTGGTGAAATTGCTATACGGGTATTTCGGGCTTGTACAGAACTTAATATTCGTACTGTAGCGGTTTATTCTAAAGAAGACACCAGTTCTTATCATCGTTATAAAGCTGATGAGGCATACCTGATTGGTGAAGGGAAAAAGCCAATCGATGCATATCTTGATATTGAAGGTATCATTGAACTTGCAAAGAATGTCGGTATTGATGCGATACATCCAGGCTATGGATTTCTTTCTGAAAACATTCATTTTGCTAAGCGCTGTGAAGAAGAGGGAATTATTTTCATCGGACCTACAAGTGAGCATTTGAATATGTTTGGCGACAAGGTGAAGGCTAGAACACAAGCAATCAACGCTGGACTTCCAATCATACCAGGTTCTGATGGTCCAGTAACATCAGTAGAAGATGTAAGAGAATTTGGAAAAAAACATAGCTACCCAATCATTATTAAAGCATCACTTGGCGGTGGCGGTCGTGGTATGCGTATCGTTCGTAATGAAAGTGGACTGTCTGAAGCATACGATCGAGCCAAATCTGAGGCAAGAGCAGCATTTGGCAGTGATGAAGTCTATGTTGAAAAGTTAATTGAAAAACCAAAACACATTGAAGTACAGGTGATAGGGGATACGCATGGTAATACAGTTCATTTATTTGAAAGGGATTGCTCCATACAACGCCGGCATCAAAAGGTAGTCGAGATGGCGCCAAGTGTCTCGTTAAAAGATGAATTACGTCTTGAGATTTGTGATGCTGCCGTAGACCTTATGAAGAATGTTAACTATATAAATGCAGGAACTGTTGAGTTTTTAGTGACAGATGATGCATATTATTTTATTGAAGTTAATCCACGTGTTCAGGTTGAACATACTATCACAGAAATGATAACAGGGATTGATATTGTCCAAACCCAGCTTAAAATTGCTGAAGGACAAGATATTCATGACAAGTCTATTGGTATTCCTCAGCAGGACAAAATTGTGACCAATGGATATGCTATTCAATCACGTGTAACAACTGAGGATCCATTAAACAATTTCATGCCAGACACCGGGAAGATTATGGCTTACCGAACTGGTGGGGGATTCGGTGTACGCTTGGATGCAGGAAACGGATTTCAGGGTGCGATTATTTCCCCGCATTACGATTCATTGCTTGTAAAAGTGTCAACTTGGGCACTAACATTTGGACAGGCTGCACAAAAAATGGTCAGAAATTTAAAAGAATTCCGGATTCGAGGAATAAAAACTAATATTCCTTTCTTGGAAAATGTAATTTCACATAGCCAATTTTTATCAGGGGAATACAGCACAACATTTATTGATCAGACACCAGAACTATTTGTATTTCCAAAGCGGAAAGACCGCGGAACTAAAATGCTCTCTTATATTGGACATACGACAGTGAATGGGTTTGAAGGTATAGCCAGGAAAAAGAAACCGTCATTAGCTACTCCGGCTGTGCCTAAAATAGATAAGCTGGAAGAAATTCCAAAGGGTACTAAACAAATCCTGGATGAGCATGGACCTGAATATTTGGCGGAGTGGTTAAAAGCACAAAATAATGTGATGCTGACAGACACTACCTTTCGTGATGCCCATCAATCGTTATTGGCTACTCGTGTCAGGACAAAGGACTTATTAAAGATTTCTGAGCCTACTGCACGTTTACTGCCTCAACTTTTTTCTGTCGAAATGTGGGGAGGAGCTACATTTGATGTTGCATACCGATTTTTAAAAGAAGATCCTTGGCAGCGACTTATAAAGCTTCGTGAAAAAATGCCAAATGTTTTGTTCCAAATGTTGTTACGAGCAAGTAATGCTGTAGGTTATAAAAACTACCCAGACAATTTAATTAATGAATTTGTTGAAAATAGTGCAACTGCTGGAATTGATGTATTCCGTATATTTGATAGTTTGAATTGGGTTGAGGGAATGAAACCTGCTATTCAGGCAGTCCGGGAAAATAATAAAATTGCTGAAGCATCTATGTGTTATACCGGGGATATTCTGGATTCAGGACGTACGAAATATGATTTAAATTATTATCTCAACCTAGCGAAAGAACTGGAACAGGCTGGTGCACATATATTAGGGATAAAAGATATGGCTGGATTGCTTAAACCAGAGGCAGCTTTCCAATTGATTTCAGCCTTAAAAGAGACAATTAATCTGCCAATCCATTTGCATACACATGACACGAGCGGTAATGGTATTTATACGTATGCCCGGGCGATTGATGCTGGGGTAGATGCAGTTGATGTAGCCACAGGACCAATGGCTGGGTTAACATCGCAGCCAAGTGCACAAACACTATATCACGCATTAGAAGGTAAAGCTCGCCAGCCTAAATTAAATATCGATTCTTTTGAAAAAATATCTCACTATTGGGAAGGTATAAGAGATTACTATCAAGACTTTGAAAGTGGTATGAAAGCACCGCATACCGAAATTTATACACATGAGATGCCTGGTGGGCAATATAGTAATCTAAAACAACAAGCGAAAGCGGTAGGGCTTGAAGATCGTTGGAATGAAGTGAAAATGATGTTCAGGCAAGTAAATGAAATGTTCGGAGATATTGTTAAAGTAACACCTTCATCTAAAGTAGTAGGTGACATGACATTGTTTATGGTCCAGAATGACCTAACAGAAGATGAAATATATGAACGTGGTGAATCAATTGATTTTCCTGATTCCGTAATTGAATTTGCACAGGGTTATATTGGTCAGCCATATCAAGGGTTTCCGCAAGAATTACAACGGATTATTTTAAAAGGAAAAGAATCAATTAAGGTTCGCCCAGGAGAGTTATTAGATCCAATTGATTTTACTCAACTAAAGGAAACATTATTTAAAACTCTTGATCGCCAGGTAACTAGTTTTGACATGATCTCATATGCATTATATCCAAAAGTATTTATGGATCACCATAAATTTACTGAAATGTACGGTGATATGTCAGTTCTTGATACACTCACATTCTTCTATGGAATGAAGCTGGGTGAGGAAATTGAGGTTGAAATTGAACAAGGTAAAACGCTTTTTGTAAGATTAGTATCCATTTCTGAGGCGCGTTCAGATGGTACCCGTGTCATTTACTTTGAATTGAACGGTCAATCGAGAGAAGTTATCATTAAAGATGAAAATGTTAAATCACAACTGATAACTAAGCCAAAGATTGATCAAGGTAATGACAAACAAATCGGAGCAACAATGCCTGGGACAGTGGTTAAAGTTCTATGTGAAAAAAAAGAAAAGGTGCAGAAAGGTGATTATTTATTAATTACCGAAGCTATGAAAATGGAGACAACAGTTCAGGCTCCATATACCGGTGTCATTAAAGATATTCACGTAAAAAATGGAGAAGCGATAGCGGTAAATGATCTGCTAATTGAATTTGAATAATAAAACAATAAAAAGGGTAATGGACTTGTTCCATTACCCTTTTTTAGCAGTTAAGAAAGTAAATCCTTTCTTACTACATAAGTGCAACTAAGGCTTGGCGATCAGCCAACTTTTCTAAAGCTTTGCACTTCTTGATGATAATAATATAAAATAACTTAACATTGCAAAGTAGCAGGATATTACAAATGCATGCAATAATGCGATCCCCAGGTTCAGCATAGTAAAGATAATCATAGCTCCGAGGAAGACCTGCAGTACTATAAGCAAAACGGTTGTTATCCAACCCCAGAACATAACACGATTTGTTCGATAATTTTTCATGATTTTGAAGAATAATACGATAGTCCAAATGAATAATATACCTGCAAAGAGCCTATGTCCCATCTGAATCCACTGATCGAAGCTGTAATTAGAGAATGAAAGTGGAGCATTATTTGTGCAATACGGCCAATCGCCACAAACCATACTTGAATTTGCATGTCTAACCAATGCACCTGTGTAAACAACTATAAGGGTGTATATTGTCAGGGCATAAATTTCAATACGGTGCTTCTTTTGGATTACCAGGGACTTAGCATCAAATTTAGTATCAATTTCAAATATAAGCAGCATCAGTAAAAACAATGCAGCGAATGATATGAGTGAAATACCGAAATGTGTTGCCAATATGAAGTTCGACTGATTCCAAATGACTGCAGCTGCACCAATCAGGGCTTGCAGTATTAAAAAGAAAGAAGATAAAAAGGCTAGGAATTTAGCTTCACGAATATGACCAATATATTTCCATGAAAGAATAGATAAAGCTAAAACTGTTATACCCATAATTCCGGATACCATTCGATGACTAAGCTCTATTACAAGTTCAGGAGTAATTGCAGATGGTACAAATTCTCCGTGACATAGTGGCCAGGTTTCGCCACAACCCAGGCCAGAATCAGTCTTTGTAACAAGAGCTCCTCCCAATAACACAAATACCATGCCCAATGTAGAAACTACAGAGAGCCACTTTAAAGTTTTAATCATATTACTGCCTCACTTTATATCAAGTAAATAAAATCTCAATAGAACAATATTAATACTTCTATGTTATTAGAGCAATGAAAAACGCCAAATATATAGTAAAAATCACACAATTGTCATCTTATCATGGCTTATTACTATTTTCACTATAAAAAAATAAAAAACCCTTGCATTGTCGAGATTTGTTTGCTAGAAATAATATAGGGGATATTTGCTTAGCTTCAAATCACTATACCCATTGCTATGGGAAAACTACATATTACATATTTTACTAGATAAAGGCTTAAATAGCCTTTTGTTTTATTTTAGATCTCCATTTCACAAATTTGTCACAATTGGAGGTTTAAAAAAGCGAAATCATGTGATGTAGGAAATAGATTGTATTACAATTCCATGGTACAATTAGAATAATTATCTAGGATATTTTTGGGAATACTTAGGTATGATAAGTAGTATGCTTGGAAATTATTTGTGCCTTTTGTTGGGATTAGAAGGGGGGAATATATGTAATGAATAAAGTGGAGACTACTTCTTCACCTCTAATTAGTAACTCAGCTGTAGCAAAGGATAAAGATGTTACATTACTTACTGATCTTAAAGCATTAATAAAAGTTGGGATTGTTAATTCTAATCTAATTACAACATTTACCGGCTTTTGGCTTGCGCTTTATTTCACAAACACATCTTTTGCAGCCAACTGGGGAGTTTTTCTTCTAACTATGGCTGGGAGTGCCCTTGTCATTGCCGGTGGCTGTATCATGAACAATTGGTATGATGTCGATATTGATCCTATTATGTCGAGAACGAAGACGCGCCCAACGGTAACAGGGAGTATATCGCTGAAAAATGTCCTGTTCTTAGGCATTTCAACTACCACATTGGGACTTATTCTTTTATTGTTTACGACTGTAGAAGCGGCATTAATTGGATTTTTTGGATGGTTCACCTACGTTGTTCTGTACACAATGTGGTCAAAACGCAAGTATACGTTGAATACAGCAATTGGTAGTTTTTCTGGAGCGGTGCCACCATTAATTGGATGGGCAGCTATTGACCCTGGTCTTCATATGGTAGCTTTTGTGCTATTCCTGACAATGTTTATCTGGCAAACACCGCATTTCCTGGCTTTGGCTATGAAGAAATCCAAAGAATACAAGGCTGCAAACATACCGATGCTCCCTGTTGTGCATGGCTTTGAATTTACAAAACGACAAATAGTCGTCTATATTGCCTGCTTGTTGCCACTGCCATTTTTTCTGGCATCACTAGGAACAACATTTATGGTGATTGCTACACTACTTAATGTTGGATGGTTAGCTCTTGGGATTAGAGGTTTTTTTGCGAAAAATGATTTGAAATGGGCGAATATGATATTTATATATTCCTTAAATTACTTAACCATCTTATTTTTACTTATGGTTGTTGTAACATTTGAGTTCCCGTTTAGTTAAACTCGTCCTTAGTTATACAAATTGATATATAAGGAAGTTACAAAGAGAAAGAGAGGTATGAATACATGAAAGGTTGGATGGGAAAATTCAGAGCGTTTTTTCTGTTAGGCTCGATAGCATTAATGTTATCAGCATGTGGTAAAGAAAACTTGACTGCACTTGAACCCAAAGGTAAAGGTGCAGAGTCTGCAATGGATTTAATTATTCTTACAACTATTGTAATGTTGTTTGTCTTGTTTATTGTAATGCTTATTTATGTAGCAGTTTTACTGCGCTATCGTAAGAAAAAAGGTCAAGAGGACTTTATTCCGAAGCAGGTTGAAGGCAATAAAACGCTTGAAACAATCTGGACAGTTATACCAATTATCCTGTTAATCATTATTGCAGTGCCAACTGTCACAGCAACATTCGATTTAGCTGATAATTCCGGCTCTAAAGATAGCCTAAATGTTCAGGTTACGGGTAATCAGTATTGGTGGCATTTTAACTATCAGGGGCAGGAAATTCAAACAAGTCAGGATTTATATGTCCCGGTTGGTGAGAAAGTATACTTAAATATGAAATCATCAGATGTTATCCACTCGTTCTGGGTACCAACTATCTCAGGTAAAATGGATGTTAACCCTGAGAACGAAAACACGATGTACATTGAAGCATATGAAGAAGGCGTATACTGGGGTAAATGTGCCGAGCTTTGTGGCCCATCACACTCACTTATGGACTTTAAAGTGGTTGTAGTCAGTCAGGAAGAATTTGATCAGTGGGTACAGGATATGAAAAATGTAAATCCTGATAAGCAACCACAGGATGCTGTTGCACAAGAAGGTAAGTCACTGTTCCAGCAAAATAATTGTATGGGTTGCCATGCGATTGGCTCATCTCCAGTACAGGTTGGACCTAACCTTACTAACTTTGGTGACCGTTCCAAAATCGCTGGTATATTAGATCCAACAAAAGAAAACTTGGTTGATTGGATAACGGATCCTGAATCCATTAAACCAGGGAATAAAATGACTGGTAACTATCCTGAAGTTTCAGATGAAGAGGCTGGTAAAATTGCTGAATACTTATTGCAATTAAAACCATCTGAAATCACACCTGAAAGTGCAGGAAATTAATTAAACATACACATATAAATTAAGGGATGGAAGATGTTAAAGGGAGGTTTAAGTCGTGAGTATAGCAGCTACTCAGAAAAGTGGCTTCGGCGCTGTGTTATGGGATTATTTAACTACTGTAGATCATAAAAAGATTGCACATTTATATCTGTTCGGCGGTGGTTTTTTCTTCTTACTCGGTGGACTGGAAGCCATGGTTATACGTATTCAACTGATCAAACCTGAAAATGACTTTGTCAGCGCAGGTTTGTATAATGAAATTATAACAATGCACGGTACAACTATGATATTTCTAGCGGCCATGCCGTTATTATTAGGCCTGATGAATGCGGTTATGCCCCTGCAAATAGGTGCAAGAGACGTTGCATTTCCGTTTTTAAACTCATTAGGTTTTTGGTTGTTTTTATTCGGCGGGCTTATTTTAAACTGTAGTTGGTTTTTAGGTGGCGCACCTGATGCAGGGTGGACTGCATATGCACCTTTGTCGACCACGTCACCGGGACATGGTGTTGATTTCTATGTACTCGGTTTACAAATAGCAGGTGCTGGTACGCTAATTGGTGGTATTAACTTTCTAGTTACCATTATTAACATGCGTGCACCTGGAATGACGTACATGCGTATGCCATTGTTTACATGGACAACATTTATAACAAGTATATTAATATTATTTGCTTTTCCAGCATTAACAGTGGGTCTTTTCCTATTAATGTTTGATCGCATGTTCGGCTCGGCGTTCTTTGACGTCGCGCTGGGAGGAAACACAATTATCTGGGAACACTTATTCTGGATATTTGGTCATCCGGAAGTATACATTTTGATATTACCGGCATTTGGTTTATTTAGTGACATATTCTCTACATTCGCTAAAAAACGCTTGTTTGGTTATACAGCAATGGTGTTTGCAACCATTTTAATTGCCTTCTTAGGCTTTATGGTTTGGGCCCACCATATGTTTACAGTTGGTCTTGGGCCTGTTGCTAACTCGATATTTGCGATCGCGACGATGGCTATAGCAGTACCAACTGGTATTAAAATATTTAACTGGCTTGCTACTTTGTGGGGCGGTAGTATAACTATTAATTCTGCAATGCTTTATGCACTAGGGTTTATTCCTACATTTACTATTGGAGGTATGACAGGGGTAATGGTCGCTTCAGTTGTTGCTGACTATCAATACCACGATACTTATTTCGTTGTTGCTCACTTCCACTATGTAATTGTAGGAGGTACCGTTTTTGGAATTTTAGCAGGTCTGCATTATTGGTGGCCTAAGATGTTTGGGCGAATTCTAAATGAAAAATTAGGTAAAATTGCCTTTTGGACATTCTTTACTGGTTTCCATTTAACTTTCTTTATCCAACATTTCTTAGGATTGATGGGGATGCCTCGTAGGTATTGGGTATTCTTAGAAGGTCAAGGATTGGATACAGGAAACCTGATAAGTACAATTGGAGCATTTTTAATGGCAATTGGTGTTATTGTATTCATCTACAATGTTGTTTACACAGCAGTTAAGGGTGAAAAAGTACCTGATGATCCATGGGATGGTCGTACACTTGAATGGGCGACATCTTCTCCACCTGCTCACTATAACTTTAAACAAACACCATTAGTTCGTGGCTTAGATGCACTATGGGTTGAAAAGACAGAAGGTAAAGGAAAAATGACACCCGCAGAACCATTGGGTGATATTCACATGCCAAACGGATCAATCCTGCCATTTATGATGTCATTCGGATTATTTATAGCTGGATTTGGTTTTATTTACCAAGTCAACTATACTTGGGCTTATATTCCTTTATTTGTTGGTATGGGTATGTTGTTTGGTTGTATGCTAATCAGATCACTTAAAGATGATCATGGTTACCATATTACAAAAGAAGAACTAGAAAGGGAGGCTGACTAATATGAGTCACGATCATTCCTTAAATCCCGAAACAATGCCACATGAACCAGAAAAGGCCACCCTTGAGGGTAAAAATAAATTCCTTGGGTTTTGGTTCTTTCTTGGTGGTGAAACAGTTTTATTTGCGTGCTTATTCGGAACATATATTGCACTGAAAAATTCAACAGCCGGTGGCCCTACAACAAATGAACTGTTTGGGCTTGAGCTTGTATTCATAATGACTATCCTGTTATTAACAAGTTCACTGACAAGTGTATATGCGATGTACCATATGCATAACAATAATTTTAAAAAAATGCAGCTTTGGTTAGGAATTACAGCTGCCCTTGGTTTTGCATTTTTAGGTTGTGAATTGTATGAGTTTAATCATTATATACACGAGTATGGCTTTACATTTCGATCATCTGCATTTGGCTCAGCCTTTTACACCCTAGTAGGCTTCCATGGTGGTCACGTTACATTTGGTCTATTGTGGCTTTTGGCGTTAATGATACGTAACGCGAAACGCGGCTTAAACTTATACAACGCACCAAAGTATTACGTATTCAGTCTATACTGGCACTTTATCGATGTTGTATGGGTGTTTATATTTACAGTTGTATATTTAATGGGAAAGGTGGGTTAATTAATGGCAGAGAACACCAATTCCAACGAAGTTAATCCATATCAAAAGCATAAAAATAAATTAGAGATGCAAAAGCAGTTAATAACATTTGCATTAATGATTTTATTTACGATTATCGCTTTTGTAATTGTTGCCACAGGGATGATGCAAAAAATGTTCGTTATCCCAGTGTTACTAATTTTAGCTATTACCCAAGTGGCTTTTCAGTTTTATTATTTCATGCATATGAAAGATAAAGGTCATGAAATGCCAGCCTTAGCGGTTTATGGCGGTATCTGGGCAGCACTTTTAACATTAGCAGGATTAGGAGTAATAACTTGGTGGTAAGGCATTAGAAAACTTGGGTTATCGCCAAGCTCTAGTGGCGAATCCTTTGTTGCACTTATGCAGTGAGAAAGGATCAATACTTTCTGAACTGCCAAAAAAGATCGGGACGAAATGTCCCGATCTTCTTTTTCGCGAGTGGCAGCACATACGCTATAGGGTGCAAGTCCCGAATGCGCCGTACAGCCGGTAAGCAGTAGCTGACAGGTAGTGCGCTGACCGTGAGGTAGCGTGCGGAGGACTTGAAGGCAAACCTCTGAACAGAG
>JBDNGJ010000175.1:0-8529 GCA_041689365.1 Virgibacillus sp. | reverse complement strand
GTTCGAGCCTAAACATCTGCGAGCAGCCATGTACCTGCTTAACAATCGTCCACGTAAAACCTTAGATTTCCAGCAACCACAATTGCTTTTTGCCCAGCAGTTCCCTTAGTTCACTGTTGCACTTCATGGTTGAATCCACCCTTTAAAAAGAAAAGGTGGACTCATAAATGACCTTATCAACCAGATTTTCAAAACTTTAGGAGCAACTAAAATTAAAAATATCCAAAGAAAGCACATATCAATTTATAATCAAAATAATGAGCTTAACAATAATGATTGTGTCATTTTTGTAATGGTATTAAACAAGAGGGTTCTGCCAGCTTTTTCAAAATCCCATCATGGAGCAATTCATCTAAATCGAACTTTGCAGAATAACTTTATCGAAGGGAGAGCCATTCTAAATTCAAATTTAAATCTACCTGAACTAGATGGGTTTGTAGATAAAGTGACTCTAAATTCCCAAGTTTTTCAAAGTATTGATACTTAAATAATGGGTATAACAAGCGCGTCAACTCGGACAGGCCTCGCCGTTCCGCTGCCATTTTGAAGTACCGTTTTTCAATAGTACATTTTGTAAATTATTAACGTTAGTCCGCCTGCCGGTTACGCGCGGCTCCGTTAGGTGGCTAATTAAATTCTAAGAAGACAATTATGAAATCTAAAAACTACAATAGAGAAATTTCTTTGTTGTGTCCTACTTGTGGGGAATCTCAATTCGAGTATGATGACGAAGTTGAAATTGAAAATATGGAATTCAAATGCCTTTCATGTAATCAGGTATTTAGTAAAGATGATTTAATCAAAGAAAATGGAGAGTTAATTGAAGAACATTTTTCCGAGATGAGTGAAGAAATTTTAGAAGATGCTGCCAAAGAATTGAGGAAAGCATTTAAAAGAGGTTTTAAATAAAAATTATTTTGGAATACTTAAGCGAGTTCATTGCATTCTTAGCTCTTTTACTTTCTGGGTACGCAACTTACAAATCTTTGAAATTTAAAAAGAGTGAAAAAGAATTAGTTGAGGTTCAGAAAAAGTTGAACCAGTTAATGTTCGAAAAAGAAGAAAGAGAAGCTACACAAGCCAAAAGAGCTGATTTAGGTGTAAATTTCATTAAAATTGGAAAGCATAAGCATAGATTTAAAGTATTTAACAAGGGAAAAGCCACAGCATATAATGTCAACATTGAGTTTCCAGATGGAAATCACTTAATATTGGAACACGACTTAAAAGAAAAATTTCCTCTAGAAATAATGGAACGGGGCCAGTCAGTTGACTTAGTTGCAGCATTTGATATGCAGTCCAAAAGTAAATTAAAAGTAAAATTGAAGTGGGAAAATGAAGGTGAAGAATTAGAAGAAAAAATTCTCTATCCTACTCTCTAAAATAATATAAATAGAAAAAAAGGAGTAATAATTATGCATAAATACCAAATAACTGCAGTAATCATCACCATGATTTTAGTTGTAGGATGTAGTGTCCCAGCGACAGTTACTAAACTTGACGACACATCTTATCCATCTAAGCCGGATGGCTTTAATGTTAAAGTGCTGGAATCGTCAAATATTGAACGTTCGTTTAAAGTCATTGCTTTAGTAGAACGTGAGATTACCATGGCAGTTGGCAAATCCGAAAATCAATCGAGACAGATTGCTGTTGAAAAACTAAAAAAAGCTACGAGAAAACTCGGGGGTGACGCTTTAATTGATCTGAGTACGAATGACGAAAATGCATCTGAAATTAGCAATTACGGGTCCAAAATAACCGGCAAAGTGATTGTGTGGACAGACAAAGATAAAAAATAGAAGCTTTGCCACCTAACAAGGCGCTTCAAGCGGACAGGCCTCGCCGTTTGGTCGTGGTTTTCTATTTCTTGTTTTTTTAGTTCACTTATAGCCAAATTTTTAACTGATGCGCCTGCCGCTTACGCGCGGGGCCGTTATGTTGCAAAACTTAATAACAAATGATAGAGTCGATAAAAGAAATTGATGTTCAAATTTTATCAGTACTAATCGGAATTGTTGGGACTCTGGTAGTTACTGGTATTTCAATTTTTGTAAAGGACTTCATCCTTGAAATTCTTAAAGAGAATAGATTAAACAAGCAGTCACAACTTTCTACATTTAAGCACTATGCAAATCCCGTAATAAAATCATCAGAATCACTGTGCTGGAGATTAAAAGAAATTTTGGATCAGAAAGGTGCTGTTTTATTAGATAGCAAGTCAAAAAACGAATTTTTCCGATATAAATACATAAGTACTCTATTTAGAGTTTGCGCAGTAATCGGTTGGTTAACTGCTATCAAAAAAGAATATGCCTATATAGACCCTGCAAGTAAGAAAAGTAGCGCCGTTATTGAAAATGCAATTTTCAACTTTAAAAAGTCTTTAGCAGATGGTCAACACATGGAGTTGTCGATTTTAGTTGAACTGACAAGACTTTGGAATATTAATATCACTTCTCTGAGCCAGACAGAAAAAGCATTGTTAGCAGTCCATGTCGAAAAAATAGCCTACAGTTATATTGACAAACACAAAATACTATCTGCTAAAGACTTAAATGGCGAAGAGCAAGAAAACATGCTCAAAGAGATCTGTGTCAAAATCTGCAGTTACATTGAATGCCCAAAAGTCGATGGTACACTTTTCAATGAAACTAAGGAAAGCATTATATCTGAGATGTCAAGAATTGAAGCTTGGATTTATCGAGATTGGCAAGATGCAATCGGTGAAGTAATGCTATCTTCAATAGTTAATGGAAATCGAAGATTTGATGTTATAGATTTTGGAGCTTTTGAAGATTTATACGAAAATGATGATAAGTGGATAATGCGTGTTGAAAGACTTGTCGCTGATTTAGATGTGTCTATCGAAGAAAAGTACGATGCAAGAATCAATCAACTAAAAAGCATTTATACTTCAGGAGTTGAATTAATTACTGCTTTTAAATCTGTTAATAAGCAGACGGGTACAATACGAGACGAATCAATGAATCAACTCAAAGAGTTCAAAAAAAACATCATTGCAACATAACAAAGCAAATCAAGCGGACGCGTTTGCGGTTGGTTGCTTATATTCAAGTACTTAGCCGTGCCGCTTATTTGCCAAGCCGTTATACCACTCACTCAAAACTTTGCTTAAATTATAATATGACTATTAAAGAATTAAGAGAAAAAATCCCCGAAGAAAACTTAAAATGGATTGAAGAAGTATATAATAGATCACAAGGGTTCTATAGAGTTAATCCACGTAAACTATTAGTAGAACTAAGAGATGAACTCCCAAAAGGTTTTTTACCTAAGTCAGTTGACTCAGGGATTTATGTTTCTGATCCTCGCAATGACAGATATGGTCAACTTAAATTTTTGGGAATTTATTTAGTAGACCCTGATTGTGAACTGGTAAAAAGACTTGACGGTGTAGTTAAATACATAAAAAATAAAATAATTGAGGATCCAAATAATTTAGAGTTTTTAGCAACGGGAATAGCTGAAGATATAGAGGAAAAAAGTGAAGATGTTATAACAGTTCTGGGATTTTTAAAAGACATTGGAATCTTTTGGAACTCAGCCAGAGGAAACGCAGATACATTCGGGTACAGATCAATAAAGATAGAAAGTGAATCTACTTTTATCGAATATCTTAAATACTCAAATATTCATGACCAAGTAAGTGAATATTTAGAACGAGTATTAGATAACTCTAGATCTTATAATTATGCAGATCCGAACGAAGAAGAAATAGCTGAAAAAGATGAATCAATTTATGAAAATACCGTATTCATAATGATGCATATGGATAGCAATAAACCTGAAATAGAGGATATTAAAAATGCAATTAAAGAAATTTGTAGAAAATTTAACTTAAAAGCAGTTAGAGCAGATGACATTGAGCATCAAGATAAGATAACTGATATTATCTTAGAGTATATAAGAAGTTCAGAATTTCTTATTGCAGACTTATCAGGAGAAAGACCAAATGTCTATTATGAAGTTGGTTATGCCCATGCACATAATAAAAAACCAATTCTTTATAGAAAACAAGGAACTCCTTTACATTTTGATCTTTCTGTTCATAATGTCCCAGAATATAAAAATATAACTGATTTAAAATCCCAATTAGAAAAAAGGTTTGAGGCTATTCTAGGAAGGAAATCAAAACAAAAAAATTAAAGTGGTATAACAAGCGCGTCAACGCGGACAGGCCTCGCTCTCCTACGCCCTGAGAAGCGGGCTTCGGTGAGCAGGCCGTGGTAGTTTTGAGGTTCGCAGTTTCCGTAGTACATTTGTAATTAAATAACGTTTTGGTGCCTGCCGGTTACGCGCCGGCTCCGTTATGTGGCTTAAAGCAATCAAATAAAAAATGAATTTTGATTCACTTAAGTTTTCAAAAAAAATCGATACCCAATTAGAAAAATTTGGGGTTTTGGGTCAAATAATAACGATGGGAGTAGCTCTCTTTGTCATTTTTGCACCATTTTTTATTTCTTATTGGATTTTTGCATCAGTTTTTTCCAATACTTTAGATGTTTGGAATAATGATTTTCAATGGATTTTAATAGTCCTTATTTGTTTTCTGATCCAAGGTATATTTTATTGGCTTCTTATCGCTTCTCCACCTTCTCCCGAGTCATCACGTTTTGCTAAAAATATATATGATATTCTCGGTGAGCTAAATGGTGCATTATATACTGCTGAAAAATTGGGTATTGATATTAAAATCAATGAATTTAAAAATAGTAATTGTGTCCAATTCTCTGCTAATATTACTGGATCTTCAAAAAATAATACCTCAAGGGTTTCTGATTGTAAAATCAAAATTTTAAAATTACTTGAGAGACTAAATACATCACTTGAAAAAGCTAAGAAACGTGATCTTAAAATATCAATAGAAATTAATTATTGGGGACCATATGAGATGGAAAAATCTGGGCAATCAAAACGATATAAATATCATTTTGGAGCAAATATAATGAAAAAAAAAATAGAAAGGTAGCCACATAACAAGCGCTTCAAGCGGACAGGCCTCGCCGTTCCGTTGCTGTTTTGAAGTACGGTTTTTCAATAGTACATTTTGTAGTAAATTATATTCGGTCGCCTGCCGCTTAAGCGCGGGGCCGTTAGCTGGCTTTCCAAAAAAAGAGCTAAATACTATTACAATGGATCTTAAAAATCTCGAATTAAATAAAAAAGTCGTAGGTGTTGACAAAAAGTTCATCAAAATAACCGCCGAGAGAGTTAGTGAAGAAATAGCAGTTATTTGTACTATGAACCCGGAAACGGGTAATGAAGTTATGCGTACTCATGTCCATGTTGAGACCGGTTACTCTGCCCTAAAAGATATCGATACGAATTTTTGGGACATTTTTATAGACGGTGAAAAATTTGAAGGGTATTCTTTCCGTCTTATATATCTACTTGATGAGAATGAACGTAAGGGAAAGAAAAACTCAATGGAAGTTGATTCAAAAACAAGAACTGTCAAAATAAATGTAAATTGAAGTTCAAAGCCAATCACTTCTTATATTTGAATCTGTTTTGGTAACTTCCACATCATGAAATCCGTTCTTTTCTAAATGTCTGATAATAGCCTTATCTGCAATGTCAATATAATTCAATGGCCCAATTCCGACATAGGAAATTGGAAAACTTCCTACATCCCTGAGGTAATCGTCAAAATCAATTTCTTTTTCTAAATATTCATCAGAACTTTTATGCAATTTCCTATATCCTTTTTTGAATTTACTTTCATCAAAAGTTCTAATACCTGATTGGATATAAGGAATTAAGTGATCACCTCGAGTTCTAAACTTTACATCCCTTGAGTCTTGTGAGGTATCACTATTATTTTTCCAGTCAAGGTGAATTAACCTCCACTCTTTTTCCTCTTCAAAAATTGGATCTTTGAAAGACAACAAATATTCTAAAATCAAACCAGAGAAATTTCCGCCATACCAATTTGCCACAACTTCATATTCATGGTCAGCATCGGGAAGATGTTTTTGAAATAGTAAATAAAGTCCGTCAATAATTTCAGATATGATTTCCTTCTGTTTTTCTTTTGAGTATTCTACTTTTCTCATTCTAGCCAATGGCCATTCAGTGGGCAAATTTAGATGACAATCAGTTCTAAAAGGATTTTGACAGTCAAAACCTATACAATATTTACCATAACCTCTCCATTGGCTTAGTAAATCTGGAACTTCAGAAAACGATGTAACATAGATATTATATACTTCCTTGATTGAACGGAAAGCCTCAGACTTTAAGATTTTAAAAAATAATGAGTCATCTTGATTTTTAGATTTAAATTCATCGATCTGATTTTTTATTAGATTTTCAGCATACGCCAATTCATTTGCATCGTTCATATATTCGATATCTGTACACCAAAATAACTTATCTTCTATAAGGCCTTTAAGGCCATTTGCATCTGTGTAGTGGTATATGGTAGATGAAGGTAGTCTCTCTAAGAATTTTTTCCCTTCTATATGCTCTACAAATTCCTTAAAACCTGGAGTATCGGTAGCAATTCCGAAATAAATATTTGTTGCATTTCCTACGTTGTACATTATCAAATCAGTTGATTAAAAATATTTGGTAAAAATAAACTAGCCAGCGCATTAAGCGGACACACCTCGCCAGAGCTTGCCACTTTCTGGCTTTTTAGCTCATCGTTCATTATTTATCAACTTAACATTTTTTTGTGTGCAGCTTATGCGCAATGTCGTTATATTTTGCAATCATCTCTTCTCCAAGAATCTTCTAATTGTAGAATTTTATTTGTTTAATGTTCGCATATATGCTAACTTTGGTGTATGCGAAACATCAAGTTTTATCGAACAGAATCTGGAAATTGTCCTGTGGAAGATTTTCTTGAAAGTCTTTCAGATAAACAATCGAAAAAGGTGGCGTGGACACTCAGAGTCATTCGAGATTTACAACGAGTACCAACGCAGTATTTAAAGAAGCTAAAAAGCACCGATGATATTTGGGAAGTACGCGTAACTCTTGGTAATAATACTTTTAGATTACTCGGATTTTATGATGGCCGGGAATCAATCATATTGACAAGTGGATTTGCCAAGAAAACGAATAAAGTCCCCAGACAAGAAATAAATACTGCTGAAAACCGTAAACAAGATTATTACCGGAGGAAATAATTATGAAAGATGACTTAGAAATATATATCGATCAAAGGAAAGCAAGTAGCTTAGAATTCGCAGAAAATTTTGAAGAAGGGTATCTCAACTTTAAGATTGGTGTAATTTTGCGTCAGGCCCGTGAGGACATGGGAGCGACCCAATCGGAAGTAGCTAAAAAGTTGAGTACAACCAAGTCTGTAATTTCCAGGATGGAAAACCACGCAGATGACATTAAGCTTTCTACGCTTGCGAAGTATGCAAAGGCTTTGGGAAAGAAAATAACCCTTGAAATACAATAGCAGCAAAATATAACAAGCGCGTCAACGCGGACAGGCCTCGCTCTCCTACGCTCCAAAAAACGGAGCTTCGGTGAGCAGGCCGTCGGTCGGGCTTGGTTTTGTGACTTCCCGTTCGTTAATTGGTATTCAACGTTGGTCTGCGCGCCCGTTAAGCGCGGGGCCGTTATAGCAACCTTTTCAGCCTTTTCTTTGTTGCTAATCTGTACTTTTGTTTGTACTATTAGTAAGTCATTTATTAAAACAACATATTGTCATTATGGAACGAGTTCAACTTGATAAAGATATTCAACCACTATCTGAATTTCGGGCTAATGCTGCCTCCATGATTGAGAAAATTAAAACTGAACGTCGTCCGTTGGTAATTACACAGCACGGTAAAAGTTCAGCTGTCCTGCTTAATGTTTCTGATTATCAACAAATGGTTGAAACCATTGAATTACTTCAAGAAATCAACCAAGCACGTCAAGAAATTGTAGATGGAAAAGGCATCGAACATGAAAAAGTAATGCGTTCACTGAAAGAAAAGTTGGCATAATACCAATGAAAATAATTTGGTCACCCACTGCTCGCCGAAAAATTGACGAAATTGTAGATTATATCTCTGCTGACAATTTGGATGCGGCCGTGGCTTTAGTTGAATCCTTTGAGGAACGAGTCGAGGATTTGAAACAACATCCAAGGTCAGGGCGTATGGCTCCTGCTCTAAATGACGAGATGGTAAGAGAAATTGTTGCACATCCTAATTATATAGTCGTCTATGAATTACAAAAGAGCGACATCGTTATTTTAACTATTCGGCATTCCAAACAAGATAAAGACGATTCAGATATTAAGCCAAGTTAAAAGCTTGCTATAACAAGCGCGTCAACGCGGACAGGCCTCGCCGATTTTGCTCGTTTATTAATGTTATTGTTAATTGTTCGTTTCATGTTAATTTACGTTAAGTCGCCTGCCGGTTACGCGCAGGGTCGTTGATGCGCGCCGGTCGCTACGCTCCCTTCGCGCATCAACGGAGCCGGCGGTCAGGACCCGCTGTCATGGGCGCTCGCTGACGCTCCCGGCCGCATAACAAGCGGTTCAACCGGATG
>JBDNGJ010000174.1:0-7572 GCA_041689365.1 Virgibacillus sp. | reverse complement strand
TATGCTTCTGTGATAAAAACAGGTGACATTCATGTGGATGATGAAGTTCATCTACTTGGCTAACTTTTATTAAACAATTTAGATACAATAAATACTCCCCATCAGGAGTCCAAATGGGGAGTATATCGTTTAAGTATAACTATTAAGTTTACTTACTCTGCTGGTTTGAGATCTTCAGTCCATATATTATGATACAGAGCACATTCCAAACAGAGATTTGTTATCATAAATATCACTACTAAAACAGTGAATAGCTACATTAGCTATAATATAAAGTTTCTTACTAATTCTTTTCTTCCGTTTTCTTTTTCCTCGATATATCAAAGTTTGCTAGTGGTGTGGTCAGCTTTCTCGACATCTCACCAACATCTTCGACAATATAAAATAAAGGACTTAACGTTTTTAGCTTTTCATTAACATCAGAGAGCGTACTGTTCGTATGATTGATAAGATTCCCGGTTTCTTTAAAAATATCATTAAGCTGATTCGGTAAATGCTCAACTGTCTTCTCAACTCCACGCAGTACATGTGCTAAATTATTCAATGTCCATGATAAATATACAGCTAATACTAAAAAAGCAATTCCTATTAATAATACACCTATTCCAACTAAAGTCATTATTATCCCTCATCTCATTATTTTTGACTCTTTTTTTAATCTTCGCAATTGATATAAACTGCAATGTACTGTTGAAAAATAATTGCAGTGCTATGACCTCGCTACGGAAATACATTTTGCTTTCCGCGGGAGTCTCCATGTATTTCCTACGCTAGGTTTTCTCACTTTATCCTGTAAATTAATCAATGTTTTTTGACAGTGATTCTTATCCATAATGAACACTTCATTCTCTAATCAGGAAATCTCTATTAGTGTAGGCAGAATACGCAGACTCCTCGAAAATAAAAACCAATTTTCTTCGTGAAATGTAATGCTGCAATGCTTCCCATGTCCTATGGGAACTGCACGTTCCGAAAACCCCGGAAGAAGCGACTAAATGAAGGCCGACTAAAACCGTCCTTTGTGGACAACGTCGGCATACGCCTTGCCGGGGCAAGGAGGCTGAGGTCGTGCCCATGGAAAGCGAAGTATTCTGCTGGAACGAATCTAAGCACTCTACCATCTTTAGAACTAGAGGAAAGGCTAAAAATTTTTCACTAATTCGCAGTTTATATCTTCTGTCAACTACAATAATCTTTTAGAAAGCAGCCTTATTTTTTTGCTGGTAATTTTTCTTCTTGAGCCATTAATTCATTCTTATCATTTCGATGTTTCCACTTCTTAGCTATCCGATATGCTACTTCTCCCCACCTGATACTCTCCGCAATTCGATTCATTGATTGAGGTGATGTATATTCAGGTAGTTTATTTGCTTGTTGAGCCAACATTTCACTAGATGAATTTAAAGAATTACCTACATTCTCCAGCGATTTAAATACATTGTCAGTTGCCTTGATCTTATCACCAAAATCATCGACCATCTTTTCAGTTTCATGTAAGGTGTTTCTAATTTCAGGCGTGATATAATGGAGTTTCTCTTCTACTTCTCCCAAAGTATCACCAAGTGTTTCCATAGTGCTTGACACACGTTTTAATACGAAGGAAATATAGATAACGGTTAAGGCAAATGCCAACGCAAACAATAAAACTCCTACATAGACTAATTCCATTTGGATATGTACCCTCCTTAAAAAAGGTTTACCACTAGCAGGTTGCACTAAAACCTATCTTGCTAACAACCCGATAACAAAATATTTTTCCCAATTCACATTATCATATTTCCCTAAACGTTTCCATTTTATGTTATCCAGTTTCAATGGCGTAATAAAAGTTGCTGCCTCACGAAATTGTGAATGATCTTCTTCAGCTATCCATTCACCAGGTTTGGCACCTTTAGTCACCTCAACTGCATCAGCCATGTGAATCCCTGTTTCGACTTTTTGCTTATGCATGGTTCCTTCAGTCGTCATTTTCCACAAATTTTGATTGAAAAGCTGCTCTTTCAGGACGGCTGTTGCACCTAGCGATTTATTCGTTGTAATTGCGAGATCCGCATGGAGTCCTGGTAATAACCCTTCCATTTCAGTGTCCTCAGAAAAGCTGACATCGAACGGGTAGATACTTGTTCCATCGACGTTTACTGTTTTTGGTGTATCGTTAATCTCGCCCAGATTCCCTTTTAGTAATGCTCCATTTTCTCTAATAGACACTTCAACAGGCATGTCCCTTTTTACTTTCATCCGCTCCGCTTCCGAAAATTCGCCCTCTGCTTGCAGTTGCATATCACGAATGGTAATAACCGGATTACTTAAGGTTTTGGATATCTCAGTAACCTGCCCTTGATAAGAGCTTTCCACTGTAACGGTATCCCCGGTCGATTCAAGGTCCGATATTTGTGCTTGAATGTTTTGCAGTTGTGCATTCTTCTGATCAAGTTCTTTTTCCTTTTCTGCAAGGTATTGTTCTTTCATATAATTAGCAGTTACAGAATTACTCGTAATATCAAGCGTACTGTTTTCATCCTCATATTCAGCCGTTAAATCAGTTTCCGGTACTTGATAAAAGGAAATAGAGTCTATTGCTTGCTCGATTGCACTAACTTGATCGGCAAGTTTGCTTCTTTCATTATCAAGATAAGATTTTGTTTCATAATAATCCTCTATTTCATATGTGAACAACCCATCACCAACATCTACTTGTGTACCTTCATTGATTAAAAACTCCTGAAAGCTCCCTCTGTCTTCATCAAAGTATACACGTTTCTCATTTGTTGTCGCTAATACTCCTGAGGTTTCAATTTTTTCAAACATATCCATTTCCATTGTTTCCGACCAATCTTCAATATAAGACGATCGTGCTACTTTTTCTTCATCGTCTAAATAAACAAGTACACTATTAATTGCAATAAACAGAATCACTAATGTCCAAATAAGCTTCCTGCGATTCATTCAAACCACCCACTTATCATATGAATATCCATAAAAGCTAACGCAGCCACTACAGCCCAGAAGATAATATGTAGAAAGATGACACTAAACCATATCCAGCGTTTTCTAATTGTCGACAAATAACTTAAAAACCTGACCTGAAACCAAATGATCCATAGTTGAAAAAGTGAAATGGCACCGAAGAAGAAAACAACCCACGGCAGATCTGTAAAGTAGGATGCAATGATCCCAAATGATAGTGGTGACACAAACCAATCCACCCCTAAATAAACAACTAGTGGTATCCAGATAACCCGTTCAATCAGCATAGCCAGAAGAACGATTTCCTGCATAATTAATAGTTTTCGATAAGGTATACCTGTAATTATGTAAAATATGTAGGATGGCACAAATAAAATTACAAGAGCAAACAGTATCGCAAAGCCAATCCTGCCTAGAACAAACCAGAACTTACTTTCCTCGTATTCTAGCGGATTAAATGCTGTTGCGTTTACTGAAATAATATCTGATCCGATTCCTAAAATAGCCATCCAGGCGTACACGACCGCACTAAACAACACGAGCAATGAAGCTGATTTCCACAGATTTTTCAACGTTTCTGCCTTGTGGACTCGGTATAAGTGATCATCTATTGGAAATAGAAACTTTAGAATGTTAATTTGATAGAGCATGTGCGACCGTCCTTTTTTATTTTTTCATGTGCTATCTATTTTAACGTAATTTATTAAAATATCCCACTTATTTTAATACTTTGTTTCAAAGTAGGGATAATTTCCTATTCGCTAAAACTCTACTTTCGCATTTATAGAATAAGCTCAAACAGCTATCTTGTTAATTTCAGAACGTTTTTTAATTGTGGACTTGACAATTAAGAAACCACCATGGCTGCTGAATGCGAAGCCACCATCTATCATGAAAATTATTTTTCATATAGAAAATTTGAGGTTTTGTGGACACCAGAGACCTTATTTGGCAGAAATTCACGAAAATGGTGGTGTTTGCGGACACCAAGGACCTTATTTCACACAAATACAGTCAAATAACCATGATATATGTGAAATAAGGGCTTCTGTGTCCGGATAACTTCGAGAAGGTTACTTTTATATTGAAATAGCGTCTCTTGTGTCCGCTAAAATAAAGTAGAAAGGTATTTTCATACAAAAGTATTAAATCCTTTCTTACTGCATAAGTGCAACTAAGGCATTCGCCATTAAGGCTTGGTGAATGCCAAGTTTTCTAAACAACATTGATAAAATTTTTGTACACACAAGATATAAACTTTAAAGTAGTTTTTTTAAAGTTTGAATGCTGTTATGCCGCTTCGGAAATACACTTCGCGCACCTAGGGCGGCTGATGAGCCTCCTTGCTCCTTCATCGCTGCGTAGTCTCATCTAGACCTCAGCTCGAAGAACACGACGTTCCAGTGTCGGCGTTGGCCACAGGACGTGGCCGTCTTTAGCCGATCCACAGGAGTCTACGTGTATTTCCTCCGCTGGGTTTTGCTCACTTTATCCTGTAAATTAATTAATACTTATTGTGACATTGCTTCTTAGCAATGGGGAAAACTTCATTCTCTATACAAGATACCTCTTCCAGTTGAGGTTTTCTGATCAATGCGTAGTTAATAGTTATAAAATCTATGAGTTCGTTGAGTTATTCTAAGCTGCGGAAAAATGCGAGACTCCTATGGGAATAGGAACAGTCTGAAGACCCCGCAACGAGCGTTTTTTGCTCGTGAGGAGGCTGAAGCATTCCCCATGGAAAGCGAGTATTTTTCCGCAGCGATGGTTTAGCACTCATCTTATAAAGAATGCAAAGAATTTACGATAAAGTTAGTTCGCATTATATATCAAATACGCACCGTATATTCAAAGTCAACTCAAATAATGTATCTTCAGCCTTTCTTATTCCTTCAAGGTTTGTACGTTCATTTTACGCTGCCAAAGCTGAATTAAAAGAAGTCCGGAAAAAAGGTTTGCCGCTTCGGTATAATTTGATCCAGCTTCTTAACTTGTTCCTGATTACCTTGGATTAACCCAAGATGATATAGATCCATTGGCCGTTTATATCCTAACAGCATCGATGTAAGGTACTGGACTGTGCAATGAATTCCCCCCTGATTCCTCCGCTCTTCATCTAACTGATGGGTTACTTTTGTTTCACTGCCGACTTGTCTCAGCTGATATACCCCGCTGTTTTCTGGAAGAAAAGAATCTTCTGCATGTATGGAAAGTAATTGTGTATCACCATCATGGAACGGGTATTGCTTCAGGAATTCCAGTATATCCACAATACGAGCCATAAAATAGGCTTCCGTAGCTTGATCGAACCTTGGTTCATCGATTAAAAGAGGAAGGTTGTCACTTTCCGGTACAACCATCTCTACAGTTTCGGCCATCGAATCATGATTGGCAATGAACTGGAGCAGCAGCTTTTGTGCATTCAGAGTGTTATATACTAGTTCATGGACAGTTACTTTTTCTTCTTTTACCTTATATAAAATATAACCTTCTTCCTGGTCATTTTCGTTATAAGCGATTGCTTTATGCCATTCTCCTTTAAGTACACGCTGGTCCCACCACTTTTCATCACGGGCAAGTGTACCGTTAAATTGTTTGGCGTAATCCGTGTAAATCTTATGTAGCATGGATACTTCTGAATCAACACGTCGTATATATCCATTAGCTCCCCAATTGCGTTTTAACTTTTCCAGTGGAATGGTGTATTTTTTTTCCGAAAAAGTATGTTCCCAACCATACTTCCGATAAAAGGAAAACGAAAATGGATGCAGAAACGATAAAACCTGTCCCTGTTCCCTCATGTGTTTAAGTGCATGGTGAAGCAAGTGTTTCACAGCACCTTGTCTGCGATACTCCGGCCATGTTGCAACAGAACTTATCCCGCCCATTTCAAAGGCTTTGCCATTAATATAACAGGACAATGGGATGAGGTGGAGCTTTGCCGCCAGCTGATCATTCTCCATCCATCCCCATATAGTATGCCGCTTTGCTTCCTCCTGCTTTTTGACTAAATCTTCCTCAAGCAGGTCATATTGGAATGCATATTGTGACAATGAAAATATCTTATCATAGTCCGTTTCAGTTAATGTCTTTATCTTGTTCAATGATTTACCCTCCTTACTCTTATCCATATATTCATAATACTAGAGTTTCACGGTAAGCTCTATCAAAAATCAAAAAAGCGCTCTCCCGATAAAGGAAGAGCGCTTTTGAATAAATAATATTAACGTTTTGAGAATTGTGGTGCACGACGAGCGCCTTTAAGACCGTATTTCTTACGTTCTGTTTCACGAGCGTCACGTGTTAGGTATCCTTCGCGTTTTAGGGAACCGCGGTATTCAGGATCTGCTTTTAGAAGCGCACGAGCGACACCGTGGCGGATAGCACCAGCTTGGCCAGTAAATCCTCCACCATGCACGTTTACTAAAACATCATAAGTTCCTTGTGTTTCAGTAGTTGCAAGTGGTTGATTTAAAATTAATAGTTGCGTTTCATATGGAAAGTAGTCATGTGCATCACGGTCATTTATCACTACACGGCCAGTTCCTGGAACTAGACGTACACGTGCAGTTGATCTTTTACGACGACCAGTGCCGTAGTATTGTACTTGTGCCAATTGATTAACCTCCTTTTAATTATCCACGAAGCTCGTAAACTTCTGGTTTTTGTGCTTGATGATTGTGTTCAGAACCTCTGAATACGTGCAATTTCTTACCCATTTTACGGCCTAAAGGACCTTTTGGAAGCATGCCTTTGATAGCAAGCTCGATCATTTGTTCAGGGTATTTTGTACGCATTTCATTTGCATTGCGTTCTTTTATTCCACCTGGGTGGCCTGTATGACGATAGTACATTTTGTCATTCAATTTATTACCTGATAGTTCTATTTTTTCAGCGTTAATAACAATTACATTATCACCTGTATCAGCGTGTGGTGTGTAGGTTGGTTTATGCTTCCCGCGAAGGACTGCAGCAACCTCACTTGCCAACCGGCCTAAACGTAGACCTTCAGCATCCACAACTAGCCATTTACGTTCAATGTTATTTTCATTAGCCATGAAAGTTGTGCGCATGATGGTTTTCCCTCCATATTTCAATAATTCGTTTCAGTTGTTATTCCTATATATTCATCACAATTAGATTCCGGGGCTAATCGCGGTTTTAGAAATAAAATGCCAATAATCATCATATACTATAACTGATGCATTTGTCAAGCTTTAGAAAGATTTTTTAAAGGAAGCTCTTTTCGTTAGTTTGGTTGTTTTTTAACCGCGCATCTGGGAATTCTCGCTTTTCATTGCTGCTGCTTATGTGAGGAGTCCAATCAATAGCGTAATGAGGACCGATAAATCTGCGGTGCGGATCCTCGTTCCGTTAATTGAAGGAAATGTCGCCCCAAAGAGGGTGCGATGAATCCTCGTTCCGCTAATTGCTCCACAACAATGAAAAATGAGGGTGTGAAGTACAAATAGCTACTATGAACAAAACTGGCTCCTTAATCGTAAAGTCGTGGGTTAATTTGGTAGACTGTTTACTAAGAAAGAAAAACCCAAATCAGAGCCACATTACGAAAGGAGCCTTACAATGAATAATAACACAAAATAC
>JBDNGJ010000173.1:0-1965 GCA_041689365.1 Virgibacillus sp. | reverse complement strand
TTGTAGCTGTTCGTATTGGCACTGCTCCAACGTCAATTACACCTTTGTTAAGATTGGAGGCATCTTCTGAATATACTTTAGCATCACCCTCTGCGGCATCAGCTTTAGCCTGCGCCCCTGTGGGTGTTTCTGCACCCACCTCAGTAGCCTCAGTAGGTGTAGCTTTTTCCCAACCATTTAATGCTTCATTCCAACGCTTCCATACGTTTAAATTATTGGCTGTATCAATCCATAACTGGTCATCTTTTGGGCTAGCTGGGGCAGTCGGTGATTTAATAATTTTCTCACCTTGCGACCACACGACTTCATACTGTCTTAACTTGGAAGAAATCTCCCTCATGGCTTTAGTAATGTTTGATCTTACTTCTTGAAAGTCACCCAGGTAAACTTTATTTATCTTCTTATTCGTTCGACTAGTTTCGAGTTTCATCGCTCTTGCAGTGATCATTAATTCAGGTCTAAAATATAAATCTTGTACTAGTACGGTATCGCCGATTCGTACCTTTTTATCAAGTAACTCCACATCAGCCTCATAACGAACCACGCCATTTTTAATACGTTGCAATTCATTCCATGTTTTTTGTATCAATACTTGTGGACTTGACGTATCATATTCAAATGGTTTTTCAATATGTTTCCCTGTACCGCTCCATCGTTGACGAGCGCCCGCGTCTCCTACCCAATCTTGACCAAGTGGTTTGTCTACTGGATTACCGTTTGCAATAGACCATTCAATATCTTTAAATGATATAGTGTTACCAGTCTCGTCACCCTTTCCAACCCCTATTAAAGATGTTGCTACGGTAGTTCGGTCATGAATACGTCTAACACCTTTTAAATCTTTTGAAACGGTGAAACGTTGCCCGTGGTCTACTCCGCGTTTCTTTACAAAATCAACGTATCGTCCGGAAATAACACCAAATTTATTTACCTCTACACGAAAGACAAGTTCTCCGCCATAATCACTTTCTATATCATGCAGCATACCTAGTGCGGTTGTATGATTTGAATAATCTAAATCTATTGTTGCAAACCATTCCACAGTGCCGACTTGCCACCTTGTGCCTGCTAAAGCATTCGTTAATCCTTGTTCAGCTGTTATATTTGGGAAACTTTGTGGTCGAACAATAGTACCATTTAATTCTGCCCAACCGTATTCAGCGCGAATAGATTTAAACTTTTGACCATTGTCATTCACTTCTTCTAAAATTGCGATATCGAATAAAAGCAAGTCGCCGAATTCGTTTTTAATGACTACAGCGCCGTTTTCTGCAATGTGATCAGAGTCTTTATGGCTCATTGGTACTTTAAACTCATAGATCATATAAGCAGGATTCAAGATTTCGGTAAGTAATTCATCATAAAATGGGCAAGCTTTTCCATCATTCTTTAAAAACGTCACTGTCTGTTCGTGTTTATCCAAGATACGTATAAGATGATTATCTTTTATTTTTTTATTGCCTTCGTCCATTGTTCCAATATAAGAACCAGCTTGTTGCGTTAAATTACCAATACTATTCACCTCCATAATAAAAAAGACCACCTAATTAGGCAGTCTTTAAATTTTCACTAGTTCGCAGTTTTGTCCAACTATACATTAAATAACTTCCCTTATTACTCTAAAACGCCAATCTCTCGTTGCTAATGTAATTGTGCTACTTGTTATATTAGTGATTCTTAAAATAGCCACACCAGAAGACGAAAATAAAACGTTATATACCAGACCACTTTCTAACAATCCGCTAGGAGTAGCTATGATATTTGCTTGTGTTTCATTAAAAGCTCCACTATAAATAGTCATATCAATTTGACTGTTGCCATTGATTGTACCTACATCAAGTGATTGAGTTTTTAACACCATAACAGGGTAATTATAATCAGTTAGAATTTTTGACCATGTACCCCATGATGTTGGTGATATATAATCTCTGATATACATGTCGTTGTTATCGTATTTTTTGAATA
>JBDNGJ010000172.1:0-25292 GCA_041689365.1 Virgibacillus sp. | reverse complement strand
GTAGTTCTCTAACCACGCAGTTGGAATATACTCGCTTTCCGTGGGCTCACCACGAGCCTCCTCGCTCGCAAAGAACGCTCCCTGTGGGGTCTCTTAGGATCGCTGTCCCACAGGAGTCTCGCATATTCCAACTGCTAGTTTAGGGTATAAAATCGTGTTTTTTTAAGTTCTAGTGAGCAAAACCCAGCGGAGGAAATACACGTAGACTCCTGTGGGAGCTGAGGCCTAGATGAGACTACGAAGCGACGTAGGAGCAAGGAGGCTCATCAACCGCCCTTGGTGCGCGAAGTGTATTTCCGGAGCGGTGTAATAGCACTCAAACTTTTTAAAAAGTACGTCGTAGTTTATATCTGTTCAGCAACATTAGGGTGAATGCTTAGTTGCACTTTGACTAAAATACTTTTGACAGCCTCATAGAAGTAACTAAGAATTTCGCTATTCAATTCTGGTGATAATTCAAGTTTACTAATTAGTGCTTAAGGACGAAAAAAGTGATTTAAAGCGTTTTTTACTCAAACTATTGTACTGTTTTTCTGTTAAATAGAGGAATCCACACAAGGATGATCGAATGATTAAGTTAAATCGAAAAAGGAGTGGATTCTATGAAACATGGAAAGATTTCAATATTTATACTGGCAATGTTACTAATGATAGCTACACCAGTATATGCAGCCCCAGAAGACGCATCCAACGGCAACGGCAAATCTAATCAGGCTTTCGATAACAAAGTCGTAAAGCGGGTGAATGTTGATAATATATATAATCATGTAGCCTATTTATCAGAGGAAATAGGCCCCCGTGGTGCTGGTACTGAAGGTGAACTAGAGACAGTTGAATATCTCGTTGATCAATTTGAAAGTTATGGTTATGAGAATGTTTCTGTACAGGAATTTACCTTTCCATCTGGAGGAGAAGAGGTTACTTCCTATAATGTTGAAGCAACAAAAGAACCACTGAAAAATCATGATACAGGCCAGGAAATTATCGTAGGGTCACACCATGACTCAGTACCATGGGGACAAGGTGCAAATGATGATGCATCAGGTACTGCCGCTCTACTCGAATTAGCAAGGGTATACGCAAAGACACCAACAGATTCGACCATTAAATTTGTCGCGTTCGGTGCGGAGGAGTATGGTCTTTGGGGATCGAGAAAATATGCTGAGGCAATGTCGGCTGAAGATGCTGAAAATACGGTAGCGATGTTCCAAATGGATATGGTTGGAAGTGCCGATGCAGGAGATCTTGTAATGTTTACTGCTGATGGAGAGAAGAATACAGTAACAGATCTCGGTGCTGCAGCAGGATCCAGAGTAAGTGAACTCGTTCCATATAGTGAGCTTGGCAGAAGTGATCATGTTGCCTTTCACAATTTAGGTATTCCGGCTGCATTATTTATTCATACACCACTAGAGCCATGGTACCACTCGGAAGATGATGTTATTGAACACATTAGTAAAGAGAAATTAAAGAATGTAGCAGATATCGTTGGTTCAGCTATCTATCAGGCCGCTCGTAAGGACACCCCAGCTCTAGAAAAATCAAATGTAGCTCCAGTACCTGTGGATTATTATTATGAAGAACCAAATCTGTAGTTGTTAATAAATAATTTAATTAAAACCTTTTATTCACATGTGGATAAAAGGTTTTTTTAATGCATTGATTTTTCAATTGTGGATAAGTTTATTTTTGGTCGAAAATGTGATATTCTGTTAAGTTAGTGACGATAACAATAAAAAGATGTATATATATAATAAATTATGTTGTAAATGATGGAGGTGAGTGAAGTGGAAACAGATACAATAACTGCGATTTCGACTCCGATTGGAGAAGGGGCAATTGCTATAGTACGATTAAGTGGTCCAAAGGCAATCCCGGTTACGGCAAAGTTATTCAGTGGGAAAAATTTGCTTGAGGCTGAGTCGCATACCATTCATTATGGAAAAATAATTGATCCTGTGACAAATGATGTTGCAGAAGAAGTGATGGTTTCGGTAATGCGTGCCCCGAAAACTTTCACACGTGAAGATATTGTTGAAATCAATTGTCACGGTGGTATGGTTGCTGTGAATCGAGTATTGGAGATAATGCTTGGAGAAGGGGTTCGAATTGCTGAACCTGGAGAATTTACAAAACGTGCATTTTTGCATGGACGAATTGACTTGTCACAAGCTGAGGCTGTAATGGATCTGATTCGATCTAAAACGGACAAAGCTATGTCGGTAGCTTTGAAGCAAATGGATGGACGATTATCTGAATTGATTGGACGCCTTAGACAGGATTTACTTGAAACAGTTGCCCACGTTGAAGTGAATATTGATTACCCTGAGTATGATGATGTCGAAGAAATGTCGAACGAAATGATGCGTAGTAAGTCAAAAGAAGTTCATGCCGAGATTGAAGAACTTTTGCAGGTTGCAAAGCAAGGGAAAATTTTGCGCGAAGGATTAGGGACAGCAATTATTGGACGTCCAAATGTTGGTAAATCTTCATTAATGAATACACTTGTTCAGGAGAATAAAGCTATTGTGACGGAAGTACCTGGTACAACTCGAGATACGATTGAAGAATACGTTAATGTCCGAGGCGTTCCATTACGGCTGGTAGATACTGCTGGTATTCGTGAAACGGAAGATATTGTTGAGAAAATTGGAGTTGAGCGGTCAAGAAAAGTGTTAAAAGAGTCAGATCTTATATTATTTGTTTTAAATTATAATGAAGAACTAACAATTGAAGACGAAAAGCTTTTTGAGGCTGTTCAAGGATTGGATTATATTGTTATTATTAATAAATCTGATTTGGAACCAAAACTTGATATGAAAAAAGTCAATGAACTAGCTGAAGGAAAACCAGTCATTTCAACATCATTAATCAAAGAAGAAGGTGTTGATGAAATGGAGTCGGCAATTGCTAAAACATTTTTTGCTGGAGAACTTGATGCCGGAGATTTGACGTACGTTTCAAATATAAGACATATTCAATTGCTAAAGCAGGCTAAACAAGCACTTGAAGATGCAATGGGAAGCCTTGATATGAATATGCCGCTTGATATTGTGCAAATAGATGTAACACGAACATGGGAGTTTTTAGGCGAAATAATTGGAGATACTGCTAGTGACAGCTTAATTGACCAGTTATTTTCACAATTTTGTTTAGGAAAGTAGCATTATTAGAAAACTTGGCTTATCGCCATGCCTTTAATATAGATAAGCCCTAGTTGCACTTATGCAGTAAGAAAGTATTTATACTTTCTTAACTGCTAAATAAGAAAGGATGACAAAGTATGGTATACGATGCAGGACATTATGATGTAATCGTTGTTGGCGCAGGTCATGCAGGTGTAGAAGCAGGTATTGCTGCATCCAAAATGGGTGCGAAAACACTTATGCTGACATTGAATTTGGATATGATTGCTTTTATGCCGTGTAACCCATCATTAGGCGGTCCTGCTAAAGGAATTGTCGTACGTGAGATAGATGCATTGGGTGGGGCAATGGCAAAAGTAATTGATAAAACCCATATTCAAATGCGGATGTTAAATACTGGGAAAGGGCCAGCAGTACAGGCTTTACGTGCCCAAGCTGATAAACCTTTATATATAAAAGAAATGAAAAATGTCATTGAGAACGAAGAAAATTTAACCTTAAGACAGGGTATGGTAAATGAACTTATAATGGAAGATGGTGTATGTAAAGGGGTTATTACCGAATCAAAAGCTGCTTATCACGCAGAGACTGTAATTGTTACAACAGGTACGTTTATGCGTGGTAAAGTGCTAATGGGTGACCTTGAATATGAAAGTGGTCCAAACAACCAGCGTGTATCAGTAAAACTATCTGAACATCTGGAAAAATTGGGAATTGAAATCACTCGATTTAAAACTGGTACACCACCACGTGTGAATAGCCATACAATTGACTATTCAAAAACGGAAATTCAGCCTGGTGAGAATAAACCACAAGCTTTCTCCTATGAAACAACGGAATATATTCTGGACCAAATTCCTTGCTGGTTAACGTATACGAATGAAGTTACCCATCAACTAATTAATGATAATTTGTCCTCATCTGCAATGTATTCTGGGATGAAACGTGGTACTGGTCCACGTTATTGTCCATCAATTGAAGACAAAATTGTTCGATTTAATGATAAACCGCGACACCAAATTTTCCTTGAGCCAGAAGGAAGAGATACGGAAGAGGTCTATGTGCAAGGGTTATCAACGTCACTTCCAGAATCTATTCAGCATGATATGGTTCGATCAGTTCCAGGTCTGGAAAATGCTGAAATTATGCGTGCTGGCTATGCGATTGAATATGATGCAGTTGTTCCTACGCAATTATGGCCAACACTGGAATTGAAAAATATCCCTGGACTCTTTACTGCAGGTCAAATCAATGGAACTTCCGGTTATGAAGAAGCAGGTGCACAGGGAATAATGGCAGGAATTAATGCAGCTGCTAAGGTACTTGGAAAAGACCCATTAATTTTGGATCGTTCACAGGCTTATATTGGCGTATTAATCGATGATCTTGTAACAAAAGGAACGAATGAACCGTATCGTCTATTAACATCACGTGCGGAATACCGGTTGTTACTGCGTCATGATAATGCTGATTTGCGCCTTACTGAAACAGGTTACAAACTAGGTCTAATAACGGAAGAACGTTATAATAAATTTGTTGAAAAGAAACAGCTTGTGGAAGAAGAAAAGAAAAGATTGTCAAAAATTGTCATTAAACCAGAAGAGCATGTACAACAAATGATGAATGAAGCAAATGGAACACCGTTAAAGGAAGCCGTTAAAGCTTATGATTTACTAAAACGTCCTGAAATTACGTATGATTTACTTGAGAAAGTAATCGAACCAAATCAGTCACTTCCATACGATGTTCGGGAACAAGTCGAAATCCAAATAAAGTATGAAGGTTATATTAAAAAGTCAAACGAACAAGTGGAACGGATGCTTAAAATGGAAGATAAAAAAGTTCCAGATAATATTGATTATGATGATATTGGCGGTATTGCATCTGAGGCCAAAGAGAAACTGAAGAAGGTACGTCCACTTTCAGTTGGTCAAGCATCTCGAATTTCAGGTGTGAATCCAGCTGATGTTTCCATTTTACTTGTTTATATTGAACAGGGAAAGATTGCTCGAGTTGCTAATTAATTACGCGTGAGGTGCTTTATTTTATGAATCCAAAACAATTTGTAGAAGCATTACATCAAAAAGGGATCGAACTATCAGACAAACAGATCGAGCAATTTGCTATATATTTTCGAACTTTAGTTGAATGGAATGAAAAAATAAACCTCACTGCTATTACGGATGAGGAAGATGTTTATTTAAAACATTTTTATGATTCGATTTCTGCAGCCTTTTATCATGACTTTACGAAAGAACTGCATATTTGTGATGTGGGTGCTGGGGCAGGATTCCCCAGCATCCCCCTTAAAATATGTTTCCCTGATTTACAGGTTACCATTGTCGATTCATTAAAGAAGCGAATTAATTTTTTAAACGAATTAGCTGTAAATTTAGATATAAGTGGGGTGGCTTTTCACCATGATCGCGCGGAATCTTTTGGAAAAGACAAGAAGTTCAGAGAATCATTTGATATAGTCACAGCTAGAGCTGTTGCGAGAATGACAGTGTTGAGTGAGTTGTGCTTGCCACTAGCCAAAAAGAATGGCGTATTTATTGCAATGAAAGGCTCACATAGTGAGCAGGAAGTAACGGATTCCAATGCAGCAATCAAATTACTGGGAGGAGAGCTTGACACTATACACACATTCACATTACCAAATGAAAACAGTGAAAGGTCAATTATTGTTATAGACAAAAAACGAAATACACCCAATAAATACCCTAGAAAGCCTGGTGTTCCAGGTAAAAAACCAATTTTTTAAATAGTACATAGTTAATCGATTATTAAAATTATATTTTGCTATTTGATACTATTCCAAGTATATATATGGTAAAATAGGATTATAAACTAAGATATAAACCGTTCGGACGCAGCAATGTTTATACTGCGCTTTTTTCTTGTTGATAGTTTTAGCAGTTAAGAAAGTATTTATACTTTCTTAACTGCATAAGGGCAACTAAGGCTTTCGTCATTAAAGCTTGGCGATAAGCCAAGTTTTCTAAAGTTTTCAGTAATGTTCCACGTGAAACATTCTGCTATTTTAAATATAGTAATAGTTGTCATATAGTATAATTTAAGGTGGTGTTTGGTAATGGTAAGCCCTTTTAACCGGATATTCGGTTCGGGAGATAAATCTGATCCTGAGTCAGTAGAAGAAAAGTACCATCCAGATGAAGTAATCCAACTTTCTGTTCAAAAAATAGAACCGAATAGATTCCAGCCAAGATCGGTATTTGATGAAGAAAAGATCCAGGAACTAGCTCAAACAATACATACACATGGGATGATTCAGCCGATAGTGGTTCGTAAGGTTGATGATAGTGAGAAGTATGAACTTATAGCTGGTGAACGGAGATGGCGCGCCGTACAGTTATTAGAGTGGGAAAACATATCGACTATCATTCGAGGTATGTCTGATGCAGAAACAGCTTCAGTTGCGCTGATAGAGAACTTACAGCGTGAGGAACTGACGGTGATAGAAGAGGCAAGTGCGTATGCTAGTCTATTAGAGATGCACTCATTGACACAGGAAGCTCTTGCGCAGCGGCTGGGTAAAAATCAATCAACTATTGCGAATAAATTACGGTTACTAAAACTGCCCGAAGAAGTTAGACAAGCGATATTAAAGAAAGATATTACAGAACGTCATGCGAGAGCCTTGATAAAGCTGGGAGACCCAGATGAACAATCGAAAGTTTTACATGCAATTTTAGAAAAAGATTTAAATGTAAAACAGACAGAAGAATATATAGCCAAGTTAAATCAGCCGAAAGAGAAGCCTGTTAAAAAACAAGCTAAACTGAAAGGTGTTAATAAGGATATTCGAATTGCAATGAATACCATTCGTCAGTCTTTAAATATGGTATCAGATACTGGCATTGATGTGGAAACCGATGAGGAAGACCTTGATGACTTCTATCAAATTACGATTAAAATACCAAAAAAGAAATAATAGATTATTCTTCTTATAGATAAGATGCTTTTTACAATAATTTTTAATTCAACCATTCATCTTTTGAAAACTAAGATGAGTGGTTTTTAACTCTTATCTAGCAGTAAATGAAGTATTATTGCTGTCTTACTGTATACGTAATAGAAAGAAACTCTAAATTTGGCAAGTGTAAATGTGTTTTAAGTATTTTTGAACCAATTTCATGATTAACAAGTAAAACAGTAAATCCAAACTATTTGTGAATGCACATGACCTGTTGATTTCCATTGCAGACAGGTGCTCTTCGTAGGCATGTCTGGATTAATGCTGAATATATGTAGCTATGAAACTGAGTCAATAAATAGTTTATTAATATTTTTTTTATACAATTAACTATATTAATAGGTCTTTTATTGAAAAAAGTGATAGAATAATAAGTATAGATTTTAGGTAGGTGACAGCATGGGTAAAATTATAGCCATAGCAAATCAAAAAGGTGGCGTAGGAAAAACAACATCATCGGTAAACTTAAGTGCAGGTCTTGCACACTTGAAGAATAAAGTTTTGCTTGTGGACATTGATCCTCAAGGTAATGCCACGAGCGGAGTTGGCATTAACAAAGCTGATATGAATCAATGTATTTATAATGTCTTGGTAGAGGACCTGCCTGCGGAGAAGGTATGTGTTCCTACAAAAGTCGAGAATTTGGACATTATACCTGCTACGATTCAACTTTCGGGAGCTGAAATTGAATTAGTTCCTACTATTTCTCGTGAAATTCAATTAAAAAAATCACTGGAAAACTTAAAAGAAGAGTATGACTATATCATTATTGATTGTCCACCTTCTTTAGGATTACTTACTATTAATGCACTTACATCCTCAGACTCCGTATTAATACCTGTCCAATGTGAATATTATGCTTTGGAGGGTCTCAGTCAATTATTAAACACCATCCGTCTGGTACAAAAGCATTTAAATAAATCACTAATGATCGAAGGTGTTTTATTAACGATGCTTGATGCACGTACGAACCTTGGTATTCAAGTTATTGAGGAAGTAAAAAAATACTTTCAGGATAAAGTATACAAATCAGTCATCCCTAGAAATGTCCGCTTAGGTGAAGCACCAAGTCATGGGGAACCGATCATTACGTATGATCCTAAATCAAAAGGCTCTGAAGTATATCTTGAATTAGCGAAGGAAGTGATGAGTAATGGCGAGAGGGTTAGGTAAAGGAATAAATGCTTTTTTTCCTGAAGTAGAGGAGAAGGATGATGACGTTATTCATGAAGTTCCTATCAATGAATGCCGACCAAATCCCTATCAACCAAGGAAAACTTTTCACGCAGACGCAATAGAAGAGTTAAAAGATTCAATTCTTGAATATGGTATAATTCAGCCTTTAATTTTACGTAAAAGTATTAAAGGATATGAAGTTGTGGTGGGTGAGAGACGACTTCGTGCTGCAAAAGAGGCAGGACTTGAAAATGTACCTGCCGTTGTAAAAGAGCTGACTGACGGAAAGATGATGGAAGTCGCTTTACTGGAAAATCTTCAACGTGAGGATTTAACCCCAATTGAAGAAGCGCATGCATATCAGAACCTGATGAATGAACTGGAAATAACACAAGATGACCTTTCAAAACGTTTGGGTAAAAGCAGATCCCATATTGCTAATATTGTTCGGTTGCTTTCACTTCCCGATCAAGTTGTTGCATATATAAACAATGGAGAACTAACAATGGGTCATGGACGTGCATTATTAGGTATTAAAGATAAGCAGAAGGTTTTGCCGTTCGTTGATAAAATACGTAAAGAAAAGATGAATGTACGACAAGTGGAACAATATATTCTTGATATGAATGAGAACCAAGGTAAGAAGAAAAAGGAAAAACCAAAGAAGGATATATTTTTACAGGAAAGAGAATCAATATTGCGTGACCGCTTAGGTACTGCTGTAACAATAAATCAGGGTAAGCGTAAAGGCAAAATTGAAATAGAATTCTATTCTAATGATGACTTAGAACGTATATTGGAAACATTAGATTAGCAAAAAATAGGAAGGCTGACGTTTTAAGAGTGAACCATTAAACTGTCAGTCTTTTTTTACATCTTAATTAATTTCATAATAATAAAGCAGTAAATCTGATTTTCTTAAATGTGCTTGGCCAATTGATTTCCACTGCTGGCGGGTCTTTCCGCGACTATGACCTGAGCTTCCTCGTGCTATTGGACTGAAGGGTCAAAAGGTACATGCTATTCCCGCGGGATTCACTGCCCTGTGCGCCAATTAATGATAGGATTGGAGTAGATTGAATTAACGAACGATAAAGCATAGGTTCAAAACATTGATTAAATGATGATTTTTATTATTTTTGAAATCGATAAGCTGGTAATTATGTATTTGTATATTTCAAGAATGAGGTGTTCCCGTTATGATATATTTTGATCAGGCTGCATCATCCTTTCCAAAGCCATTAGAAATAGGGGAGGCAATGGTTTATGCGCTTAACGAAATAGGCGCTAATCCAGGAAGAGGTGGTCATGAATTAGCAAGGAAAGCGTCGGGTATCATTCAAGATACTAGAGAAAGGGCTGCCCGTTTGTTTGGGTGTAGTGATCCTAAAAAAGCAATTTTCTGTCACAATGCAACTGCCGCGTTGAATCAGGCGATTAATGGTTTATCTTGGAATGAGGGCGATCATATTATTGCCACTACATTTGAACATAATTCTATCCGGAGACCCTTGGAGAATTTAAAACAAACTTGTGGTGTTGAAGTCTCATATGTTAATTGGGATGAAAATGATGGGATGTTTATAGAACGTGTGAGTCAAGCTATTAAGTCAAACACAAAACTAATAGTCATGACACATGCATCAAATGTAACCGGGTCAGTATTACCGATAGAAAAAGTAACCAAAATCGCATTAAAAAAAGATGTGTTAACACTTGTTGATGCATCACAGACTGCTGGTCATATGCGATTACATATGAGTCGTATGGGCATTGATATAATGGCTTTTCCTGGACATAAAGGGTTGTTGGGGCCTCAAGGGACAGGTATGTTGCTGATAGAAGGTGACATCGAACTTCAGCCAATTATTCAGGGAGGAACAGGTATTTTCTCAGAAGAGCCTAACCAACCTAATCAAATGCCTGAAAAGCTCGAAAGCGGGACATTAAATACTCCCGGGATAGCTGGTTTAAATGCTGCTCTGAAAGTATTTGAAGGAAGGCAGAATGAAAATGTTCCACGTGAAACAATTTTAACCAAAACACTATTGAAGGGCTTAGAAGAGATTGAAGGGGTTACTTGTTACGGACCAGACAGGCATGAGCGCCGGATGCCTATTGTAGCATTTAATATCCTGAGTATACCTTCACAGGAAATTGCGATGATTCTCGATTCACATTATAAAATTGCTGTTCGATCAGGGCTTCATTGCAGTCCGCTAACACATGAATCTCTAAACACAACTGAACAAGGTGTGGTTAGAGCTAGTCTTAGTATGTATAATACTGAAGAAGAAGTCACCGAATTTATTAAAGCAATAGAGGAAATAGCATCTTCATACAATCTTATTTAATACTAGCAAATGGAGTGACAGTATGGTCTTATTTGGAACACTGGTAAACGGAGCATGTATTATTGCAGGGAGTTTAATAGGTTTATTTTTTACTAAAATACCGGAAAGATATAAAGAAACAGTTATGCATGGAATCGGTCTTGCGGTTATATTAATAGGTATGCAAATGGCTTTTACTACTGAAGTTATTGTTGTTGTTTTGTTAAGCTTATTAACTGGTGCAATAATTGGCGAGATGATACATGTTGAAGAAGGTTTGAATCGGTTAGGGGCATGGATTGGCGGAAGATTTAAGTCGACAAATGACAATTTCAGTGTTGCGCAGGGGTTTATAACAGCTTCGTTAATATTTGTAATAGGAGCTATGTCTGTGATTGGTGCCTTAGATGGTGGTCTGCGTGGAGATCATGAAGTTCTCATCACAAAAGGTGTGATAGATGGTTTTGTTGCTCTCGTATTAACGACAACATTAGGGTTTGGTGTCATATTCTCTGTAATTCCTGTCATCCTTTATCAAGGCTCTATTGCGCTTTTAGCTACCCAGATTGAAAAATGGCTTCCTGAGTCGTTTTTGAATGGGCTGATAGTAGAGTTAACTGCGGTGGGCGGACTACTTATAGTTGCTATTGGGTTGAATCTATTAAAAATCACGCAAATACGAGTTGGAAATTTGCTACCCTCGATCCTAACAGTAGGAATTGTCTATTATATCTATTTATTATTCTAGGAACTCTACCAATATGGTAGAGTTCCTTTTACGTATGTAGCGTGTTAAACTTTTGCACCACTAGTACGCTTGTGATTTGAAGCAACTATAGCTGGCAACGGTCTGCTGAATGCTAATTGCTGATCCACCTTTTCTAATAGACAAGCAATACATTTTGCCATTTCGACAACAAGTGATAATCTCGTATTTTGTAATATAGAATATTCCATGAAGCCACTTATATTAACCACACCTGTAATATGAATATCCCCGACAGAAGGAAGGTCCTTATTTAATGCTGCTCCTGGCCTTAAAGATCCAACATCTGAAATAATACTGCCTACAGATGCTGATTTACCTAGTGATGCATCTACAGCAATGATAAACGCATCTTTGTGTTGAGCATTTATTAATTTAATATGATCCTTCAAATTTATGGCGTGAACAGGATCTGCTAAAGTCCCATAAATATTTAAATGCTTTGGTTTTTTTTCCGAAAGAAAAGTACCTACCAACGGTCCAAGTGCATCTCCGGTAGAACGATCAGTTCCAATACAAACAACGACATATTCTCGAGGTATTTTTGGAAACCAGGAAATTAACCTTTCACTCATTGCATCTGCTAGTGTTGGGTCATTATGTAACAATTGCAATTTATCATTTTTTGGAACAAATCGATTTATTAGATTCATAGCTTATCCTCCATAAACATATTGGTATAAGTATACGGAAAAAATTATCGATCTATACGTAGATACGAAAAATAATGGAGGAAATGTGATGTGGAGAGCTGGTCTAAAGTGGATGTTTTTAATAATCGGTACAACTATTGGGGCTGGATATGCTTCAGGCAGGGAGTTATGGCAGTTTTTTGGTCACGAAAGTGGACTTGCTATTCTGTTGTTTACGTTGTTTTTTTCGATATGCTGTAATGTGATAATGAATGTAAGCTATGAAAAACAATCTACTGATTACTTACCAGTATTAGGGGATATTGTTGGGGTTAAGTTAACAAAGTTATATGATGTTATGATATTTTTATATTTATTTACGACAACAGTTGTAATGATTGCAGGCAGTGGTGCTACTGGACAGGCATTTAATTTTTCCTATTGGTGGGGAGTGCTAGTTATTGCAATTGCTTTAGTTATTTTGTTTTTAAAAGATATTAGTGGGCTGTTGACAATGAATCAGGTTATTCTGCCTTTATTACTTGGTGGGCTGCTATATATCTTATTATTATTTACAATGGACCAGGAGTTATCAATGTTTTCCCACTGGTCTGAACAACGAAATTGGACTGCAGCATTTCCGTTTACAGCATTGAATATTCTGCCTTTAATAGCGGTGTTGGGTGCGATAGGGAATAAAGTTCGGTCCAAGCAGGAAATATGGATAGCCTCACTCGGTAGCGGTTTAACCCTAGGTACGATATCATTCATATATAATAATAGTTTAATACAGATAGCCGATGAATTACTTTTATATGAAATACCATTATTCGCAATACTTAAGCACTACCCGTTTGGAATGCTTATACTCATGTCAATTCTTCTATGGTTTGCTATCTTTACAACGGCCGCTGCAGGCATATTAGGTATTGTTTCCAGACTCCAAAGCATAATAAATGTTCCAATTTGGTTATTAGTAATTCTCATATTAATAGCAATGATTCCACTAACGACATTAGGTTTCTCTACGTTAATAAGCTATATTTACCCGATTTATGGTATTCTTAATTTATATGTATTAACAAGGTTGTTGCTTTACCCGTTTTGGAAAAAAATGGAAAAAATTAAATTAAATTAAATTAAATTTCCCTTTCCTTTCAATGATGACAGCATTATAGTAAAATCAAGCTATAGCGTTGAACGTCGGAGGTATTATTTTGGATTTTGTTAGTAATAAGTTTATACAGTTATGGGATTATATTGCAGGTCCTGATTTATGGATAAAAATTGGACAGGGATTATTTCAGATTATTTTAATCATTTTCCTGTCGATCATTATAATTCGTGTTGGAAATAATGTTATAGGCCGCGTTTTTCAAAATAAAACACGTGGTCCGTTTCGGATAACTGAAAGACGGGAGAACACCCTTAAAAAACTGATTAAAAATGTTTTAAAGTATACCGTTTATTTCACAGCAATTATTATGATATTGGATAATGTTCTAGGTGCAAAAGTAGGGCCGTTACTGGCCGGAGCCGGTGTTGCAGGCCTAGCTATCGGTTTTGGAGCACAAAACCTTGTCCGTGATATTATTTCCGGTTTTTTCATAATTTTTGAGGATCAATTTTCTGTAGGAGATTATATACTTACATCAGGTGTTGAAGGAACCGTCGAAGAAATTGGATTACGAACAACTAAAATTCAAAGCTGGACTGGTGAGCAACATGTTCTCCCAAATGGAAATGTAACGCAGGTTACCAACTACTCCATTTACAATGGTCTTGCTGTTGTGGATGTGAACGTACCATATGAAAGTGATGTTGGCAATGCCGAGAAGATAATCGATGGAATCAGTAAGACATTGCCTGATAGATATGAGGAAATTGTTAAAGTTCCAGAAATAATAGGTGTACAGACCTTGGAAAGCTCTCATTATGTAATACGTATTATTGCAGAAACATTGCCATCGTATCAATGGGCAGGTGCACGAATAATTCGAAAAGAAGTTCAAGAGGTATTATATAAAGAAGGTATTGAAATTCCTGCACCACGTCTTGTGATGTATTCCAGGAATCAGAAGCCGACTTCATTGGAGTTAAACCGTGATAAAGAAGTATAAAAGGGGGGTGCGACATGGCGGATAAAGAATTCGGATTAAATGATATCGTTCAGATGAAAAAACAGCATCCTTGTGGCGAAAATCGCTGGAAAATTGTTCGAATGGGTATGGACATTCGGATTAAGTGTACGGGATGTGATCACAGCGTCATGATTCCACGGAAAGAATTTGCTAAAAAGATGAAAAAAATACTTGTGAAGGCAGAAGAATAATTTGGCTAAAATTCTTTTAGGTGGCCAGAAAATTCAGTTATAGTTGTGGTATTTTTAATGAAAAGTGAAAAGTGAGCTAACGCACTTGAAAAATAGGCAATTATAATTGCTTATTATTGCTTTTTCATTGCTTGTCAATTTAACATCTTGTATCTATAATTGATATGACTAACGCGTTCATATGAATGAAATCCTTAAGGAGTGAAAGTTGAATGGCTTTAACAGCAGGAATTGTCGGGCTTCCCAATGTTGGTAAATCAACATTGTTCAATGCAATTACACAAGCTGGTGCAGAGGCTGCGAACTATCCGTTCGCAACTATTGATCCCAATGTAGGCATTGTAGAGGTCCCAGATAATCGCTTAAATAAATTAACGGAACTAGTAAAACCGAAGAAGACTATACCAACAGCCTTCGAATTTACTGATATTGCTGGTATTGTGAAAGGTGCAAGCAAAGGAGAAGGATTGGGAAACCAATTTTTATCCCATATTCGCCAAGTTGATGCAATTTGCCAAGTTGTACGTTGTTTTCAAGATGATAACATTACACACGTTTCAGGTAAAATCGATCCAATAGATGATATTGAGATCATTAGTCTTGAGCTTATTTTAGCTGACTTAGAATCTGTTAATAAACGGATACAACGGGTGGAGAAACTTGTAAGACAAAAGGATAAGGAAGCTATTGCAGAACATGACATTCTCCTTAAGCTTAAAGAAGGGCTTGAAGAAGAAAAACCAGTCCGAGCATTGGAGTTTTCAGAAGAGCATTGGAAAATAGTAAAAGGGCTTCATTTGTTAACCAGTAAGCCTACACTGTATGTAGCGAATGTAAGTGAAGAGGAAATTACCGAGCCTGATGCAAATGAAAATGTGCAAAAAGTAAAAGAGTATGCAGCAAAAGAAGGTGCAGAGGTAATTGTTGTTTGTGCAAAGATTGAAGAAGAAATTTCTGAACTTGATCAAGAGGAAAAGGAAGAGTTTCTTGATGATCTAGGTATCGCTGAATCAGGTTTGGACAAGCTTATCAAGGCTTCGTACAATCTATTGGGCTTGGCAACCTATTTTACAGCCGGTGAACAGGAAGTGCGTGCATGGACTTTCCGTAAAGGAATAAAAGCACCACAGGCAGCTGGAATTATTCACACTGATTTTGAAAAGGGCTTTATTCGTGCCGAAACCGTATCCTATGACCATCTTATGGATGCAGGGGCTATGGCGCAAGCACGTGAAAAAGGAAATGTTCGGTTGGAAGGTAAAGAATATATCGTTAAAGATGGCGATGTAATCCATTTTCGTTTTAATGTTTAGTAAATAACGTAGCAGGATCCCTCGAATGCTTGTTTTTTATAATAATATTTGGTATAATACGATGTTGTGAGTAATGAAACAAAGTTACTCCTTGCTTCATTGACTAAATGAGGCCGCTAAGACCAAAAGGAGGTGTACCGGATGAGAAAATACGAAATCATGTATATCATCCGCCCAGATATTGAAGACGAAGCTCAAACAGCTTTAGTTGAGCGCTTTAATAAAGTTCTAACGGATAATGGGGCGGAGATTGAAAAAGTTGATGATAAAGGCAAGAAACGTCTTGCATATGAAATCAATGATTATCGTGATGGATATTATGTACTCATTAACTTCAGCAGCGAAGTAGATGCAATCAATGAATTTGATCGCTTAGCTAAGTTTTCTGATGATATTATTCGTCATATGGTAATTCGAGAAGATGATCAATAATAAGGGGTGGTTCTGATGTTAAATCGTGTCGTACTTGTTGGCAGGTTAACGAAGGATCCTGATCTACGTTATACACCAAATGGAGTGGCGGTAGCCAACTTTACCATAGCAGTTAATCGACCTTTTTCAAATCAGCAAGGGAACCGTGATGCTGACTTTATCAACTGTGTTGTTTGGCGCAGACAGGCAGAAAATCTTGCAAATTACATGAAAAAAGGTAGTATGATTGGTGTCGATGGACGTTTACAAACACGTACATTCGAAGGAAAGGATGGCAAAACTGTCTTTGTAACGGAAGTTGTTGGAGACAGTGTTCAATTCCTTGAAACAAAAGGTTCTTCACAAAGCAGTGGACAACAAGCATCAGGATACCAGCAGAACCAGAACCAGAACCAGAACCAGAACCAAACTAATCAAAATCAAAATCAAAATGAAGAGGACCCGTTCAAAAATAACGGTGAGCCGGTTGATATATCAGACGATGATCTACCATTTTAAATGGATAGATGTAATTTAAATAAAAGGAGGGGTATTAATGGCAGCTCGTCGCGGACGTGCAAAGCGTCGTAAAGTGTGTTATTTCACAGCTAATGGAATTACGCACATCGATTATAAAGATGTTGATTTACTAAGACGTTTCATTTCAGAGCGTGGGAAGATTCTTCCTCGTCGTGTAACTGGAACTTCTGCAAAATATCAACGTAAACTTACAAAAGCGATTAAACGATCTCGTACAATGGCATTATTGCCATATGTAACAGAGTAAATTAAGCAACAAAAAGCCTTTTGACAGTGTAAAAACTGTCAAAAGGCTTTTTTATTTGCCGTTTTTATCATGATGATATAGAAAAAATATATGAGTGCTATGACACCGCTCTGGAAATACACTTCGCTTTCCGCGGGCGGCTGGTGAGCCTCCTCGTGCTACGCACTGCGGGGTCTCACCTATGCCTTTCCTCCCGCATGAGTCTTCGTGTATTTCCTCCGCTGGTTACGTTTATAACATCCTGGAAATTAACAAATGTATATTGCCATGAAAACAAAATTAAGAAGCCAATTTAAACCAGCAGTTGGAATATGCGAGCCTCCTGTGGTACAGCGAGCCAAAGGGAACCCACAGTGAGCGTTCTTTACGAGCGAGGCAGACTAAGTACGCTAAGTCCTATGGCAACGTCTGCACTAGCACGTCTATGCGTCGGAGGCTCGTGGTGAGCCCTTGGTGCGCGAGTATATTCCAGCTGCGTGGTCAGAGAGCCAGACTAAATAGTTCCCCTTAGTCTGTGTCGCAGTAATATCACAAACTCATAGAAAACTGCATTCATTTATCGATTATCCTCCCTTGTTCTATTCTCAAAATACGATCGCCTAGCTTCTCCGCTTCTTGAATATCATGTGTAACCATAATAATAGGTATTTTCCACATGGCATGCAAACGGAGTAGTTCATTCTGGCATTCTACCTTTGTCTTATCATCTAAGGAGGAAAAAGGCTCGTCCAGCAGCAATGCCTCCGGTTTGGTAGCTAATGCACGTACAAGGGCGACGCGTTGCTTCTCACCGCCTGAGATCTCTGCAGGGTAACTTTCAAGTATATGGTCAATTCCAACAACATTAACTAACGTATTAACAAGCCTGTTATCCTTCATACCATATTTTATGTTACGTCTGATGGTCATGTGGGGGAACAAGGCATAATCCTGAAATACATATCCTATATTTCTTTTTTGTACAGGCAGTGATTTTCTGTTTTCCTGAAAGAGTTGCCGGTCATTTAGTAGGATTTCGCCAGAATCAGGGTGATCAAGCCCAGAAATACAGTTCAACGTAGTGGTTTTACCTGCGCCAGATGGTCCGGTTAGTACTATAATTTCCTCACGAACGTTAAACGCAGCATGAAGCGTAAATGCCTTAAGTTTTTTCTTTATCTCCAGTGAAAGCATTCATATCACCTATATCATTTGTCGTTTGTAAATCGTAAAATATTTCTTCCACTCCACCAATTTAGCCAAAGTATGGCGCTAAATCCTACTGCGATAATCCCGATAACCCAAAACAATGCTTGATCCATATTTCCTGAGTCAACAGCGAAATAAATGGCAAGTGGGATTGTTTCTGTTTGATTTGGAATGTAGCCAGCAATCATAAGGGTTGCACCAAATTCACCAAGTGCTCGAGCAAAGGTTAAAACTATTCCTGCTAATAATCCGGGCCATGCCAATGGAAAGGTTACTGTCCAAAATACTCTCCACCTTGATGCCCCCATCGTAAACGCAGCATTTTCAATGTTGGGATCGTAGTTTTGAAATGAAGCTGCCGCGCTTTGATACATTAATGGAAAGGATACGACTATTGCTGCTATAACTGCTCCGACCCACGTGAATACAATCTGAAAGTCAAACAATTTCAGTAATAAACTACCGATTGGTCCATTTTTGCCAAATAAATAAAGCAAGCCAAATCCAACAACAGTAGGTGGAAGAACTAAAGGAAGCATTAACAATGATTCTAGTATTCTCTTTCCCGAAAATTGATTGCGGGATATAAATCTAGCAAGGAAAACTCCAAAGATAGCAACTACGGCTGTAGCAATGCTGGCTATTTTCAATGATAGAAATAATGGTGTATAGTCCATTTCCAGTTCCACCTTTAAGAGCCAAATCCATATTCGACCAATATAGACTGTGCTTCATCTGATTGCAGAAATTTAATAAACGCCTTTGCTTTTTCTTTGGTGTCGCTTGATGCCATTACGGCTGCAGGATATTCAATTGGCCCATACAGCGATTTATCTATTTTGGTAACCTCCGTGACCAATTTGGAACGTTTCAGATCACTGGCATAAACAAATCCAATGTCAGTGTTACCAGATTCAACGTATGTAAGCACTTGTCGCACATCTTTGGCGTAAACAAGCTTATTTTTAATATCTTTCCAAATTCCACTTGCAGTTAAAACTTCTTTTGCATAGCTTCCGGCAGGTACACTTTCAGGGTTTCCAACTGCAACTTGATCCAGTCCGCTAGTCATTAGGCCATTTAAATCATCAATAGGGTCGTTAGTATTATTTGCCGAAACTAAGACAAGTTTATTTTGTGTGAAATTTGCTCTTGTGTTTTCAAGAATCATCTTCTGTCCTGATAGGTTGTCCATCCATTTTTGGTCTGCTGAAAGAAATAAATCAACAGGTGCACCTTGCTGTATTTGCTGTGCAAGCTTGCCAGAGGCTCCATAGTTTAGTGTAAGTGTTGTATTTGGATGTTCCGATTTAAATTCATCACCAAGCTTGGCCAGTACATCGGATAAGCTTGATGCAGCTGATATAAATAATTTATGTTCCTCTTTACTTTCCTGATTACTGCAGCCTGTATTAATCAGAAGGGATAATGCAATAAGAATATATACGAGATGTTTCATAAAAAAACTCCTATTTTCGAAATTTACGCTTCGGATAAACGGTTATTATTTTAGTTATAAAAAACAATGAAGAAATTAAGAAGAGCCATAAATACATAACATCTACCTTAAGAATTAGTGCTATAACTGTGTATAGTAAAAAAGGGATTGTTGTTGTATAAGCACTCATTTTCCATAGTATGGGAAATTTTATTTTTCGCTTCAATAACCGGGATATGCCAGTTCCTATGTAAGCAACTAGAGAAAGCAGCAGAAAAACCATTGTGATTAACGGTAGGTAATAAAAAATAAAAAAGTATACAAGCAGTAGTATTAACTGCATGTCGGCACTTGCTCCGTCAGTTGCTGTTAAACGTTCAGCCAGTGAGGGAATAGAAACAAGCAATACGAGAATAGACATATATAATACAGTAATATCCATTCCGATTCGATTTAATTTTAAGATTGCCTGTTTATTTGGCAATTTAACACTGTTTAAGAAAGCTTGCAATAAAATCATTCGTTTCATCCTTCATTATAGAATCTTCCATTAGCTTCATTATAATCAAAATCCGCAATAAAATCGCTTCTTGACCCTGAAAATACGTTGACTTTTATTCTTGGTCTACAAAATTCTACAAGTTATTACCCGGGAAATATAAGAATCTGTTATTCGGAATACCAATTCATGCTTAAATCGTGTTATCATATTGTAATGAGATAAATTTATTAGATATGTAGGTGCAATAAATGAACCAATCAAAAATCTTAACAGAAGGTGCTATGCTTACAGCTATATATATTGTATTGCTGTTAATAGCAGCGTTTGTTCCAATTATAACAATAATTGCTATGTTTTTATTGCCAGTACCTTTTATCATATTTGCTTCCAGACATAATTGGAAGCCTGCTCTTTTAATGTTCGGGGTTGCTGTTGTATTATCAGTTCTTTTTGCAACAATTGTGAGCCTGCCGTTGACTGTGTTGATGGGTCTTGGTGGTATAATGCTTGGTAGCTCTATTTATAAAAAATTACCTGCCTATGAAACGCTGGGAAGAGGAACGATAGGGTTTGTAGTCGGACTTGTATTTATTTTTGTGTTTAGCCAATTTGTTTTACAAGTGAATTTAATGAGTGAAATTGATCAAATGATTAATCAGTATGTACAAATGATTAAAGATTTAATGGAGCAATTTGGTTTAGCAGACCAGGGTGAAGAACAGATTGAAATGCTGGAGCAACAGATGGGTATGATAACGAGTCTGGTTCCAGCTGGAATAGCTTTAATTGCAATTTTGATGGCCTTTGTCAGTCAATGGGTAAGTTATAAAGTCATCAATCGTTTAGACGGTATGAAACTGGGATTTCCTCCTTTTCGTATGCTGCGTTTCCCGGTTTCATTAGTTTGGATTTATTTCTTCGCATTGATATTTACATTCTTTGAACTCGATCCATCGAGTACGTTATATTTAGCGGTAAATAATGTAATGATGCTTACAGGTATATTAATGACGTTGCAAGGCTTATCTTTTATTTTTTTCTATGCTCATAAGAAAAACAAGTCAAAAGCACTGCCAGTAGCAAGTGTTATATTGACAATACTTTTCCCGTTTTTCTTCCTTTATTTTGTACGTCTATTAGGTATAATTGATATAGGTTTTTCACTAAGAGACCGTATATCAAAGGATGAGAAATAAGTGGGGTAAGTAGTAGGAGCTGATTATATGAACGATTTAAAAAATAAACCAATACTTAGCAGCCACTTATGGGTTATTTACCTAGTATCCATAATACTGCTTGGATTTATTTGGTATTTCCAATGGATGCTAGGAATAATAATGACAGTGCTATTAGCAGGGTCGGTTTATTATAGTATAAGGATGGAAAGAACACTACAGAACGAAACCGAAGAATATATAGCCACTCTTTCCCATCGGATTAAACGTGTTGGTGAAGAGGCTTTACTGGAAATGCCGATAGGGATCATTCTGTATAATGAAGATTATTTTGTTGAATGGGCAAATCCTTACATGAACCGTTTTGCTGATGAAGATACATTGGTCGGAAAATCAGTTAATACACTTTCTGACGATTTAATTTCAAGAATTAAAGAAAGTAAAGATGAATTATGGTTCAATGTGGAAGGATACGAATTTCAAACAACAGTAAAAAAGGAAGAACGATTACTATATTTGTTTGATAGAACGGCACAATCGGAAATACAAACGCTGTACCAAAATGAGCAAACTGTTCTGTTAGTAATTTTTCTTGATAATTATGAGGAAATCACTCAGAACATGGATGATACGTTAAAGAGTCAGTTAAATTCAAAGGTCACCTCTGTGTTAAATAGTTGGGCACATGATTATGGGATATATATGAAACGAACCTCTCAGGATCGCTTTCTGGCCGTTTCGACCAAAAAGATTCTTGATCAGCTGGAAAAATCAAAGTTTGATATTTTGGATGAGGTACGTGAACTTAATGCCGAACATAACATTCCGATTACATTGAGTATTGGGATTGGACTGGGAAGTGTGGAGCTTCCAACACTTGGTGAATTAGCACAGTCGAGCCTTGATCTTGCACTAGGTCGTGGTGGGGACCAGGTAGCCATAAAAGATGAAGCCGGGAAAGTTCGCTTTTACGGTGGACGTACCAACCCAATGGAAAAACGAACCCGTGTAAGGGCACGTGTCATCTCCCATGCACTAAAAGAACTCATTAAAGAAAGTGATAATGTAATTATTATGGGCCATAAATCACCGGATATGGATTCGGTTGGTGCCGCAATAGGTATATTAAATATTGCTAAGACCAATGGTGTTGAAGGGTATGTTGTATTGGATCCAGATGACGTAGATACAGGCGTTTATCGACTTGTTGAGGGATTAAAAGAGGATGAAGAATTATGGGAACATTTCATAGACCCTGACGAATCAGAAGCAGTAATAACGAGCAGAAGCCTTATCGTAGTTGTTGATACACACAAGCCATCGATGGTCTCGAATCAACGTCTATTGAGTAAAAGCGAGTATAAAGTTGTTATCGATCATCACCGGCGTGCAGAGGAATTCATTGACAATCCTACGCTTGTATATATGGAGCCATATGCATCCTCTACAGCGGAATTAGTTACCGAATTACTGGAATATCAGCCAAAGAGCCTTAAGTTAAAAATGCTTGAAGCAACTGCATTATTGGCAGGAATTATTGTCGATACGAAAAGTTTCACATTACGAACTGGTTCGCGTACGTTTGATGCGGCTTCTTACTTACGGTCTAAAGGTGCAGATACCGTATTGGTACAGCAATTTATGAAGGAAGATCTGGATATTTATATTAAGCGAAGTAAACTGATCGAGCGTGCTGAAATTTATCGGGATTCGATTGCTATTTCAAAGGGTAAACCAGAAGAAGTATATGGTGGCGTACTAATTGCTCAGGCAGCAGACACACTTCTAACAATGAGTGGTATCAACGCATCATTTGTGATTTCTGAACGAAATGATGGTCGAATTGGTATCAGTGCCCGATCGCTTGGGGAAGTAAATGTTCAGATTATCATGGAAAAAATGAATGGTGGCGGTCATTTAACAAATGCTGCTACTCAAATTGAGGACACGACAATCGATGATGCAGAAGCATTGCTAAAAGATATAATAGAGGAATATTTTGCACGTTAACAAATGTCATAAAAACACCTAAAATAGGAATTGATCTTTTTTTACTAAGGAGGAGACAAAAAATGAAAGTAATTTTCGTAAAAGATGTAAAAGGAAAAGGTAAAAAAGGTGAGGTAAAAAACGTCTCTGACGGCTATGCACGAAATTATTTACTAAAATATAACATGGCAAAAGAAGCTACTTCAGGTAATATAAAAGAACTGGAAGCTAAAAAGAATAAACAGAAGGAAGAAGCGCAGAAAGAAGTGGAGGAAGCTGAACAACTTAAAGCTAAGTTAGCCGAAATTGATGTTGAGGTTAAAGCAAAATCTGGCGATAGCGGGCGGTTATTCGGTTCCATTACAAGCAAACAGATTGCCGAAGTTCTAAAAGAAACGTATGGCCACAAAATTGATAAACGAAAAATTGAACTTGATAGTCCAATCCGGTCGTTAGGTTATACAAATGTCCCTGTTAAGTTGCACCCGGAAGTAACTGGTACAATTAGAGTTCATGTGGTAGAAGTTTAATTATTAACTAAGGAATCCTCTCTAAAGGGGCGAGATGAATGAGTGAAATTTGGAATGACCGTACACCACCACATAATATAGAAGCGGAACAAGCTGTTATAGGTGCTATATTTTTAGAACCTGATGCATTGCCAGCAGCATCAGAACTATTAATGCCTGATGATTTTTATCGTGCAAGTCATCAACGAATATTCGAAGCAATGCTGAAACTGTCAGACAAGGGGGAGCCAGTTGACCTTGTGACTGTAACTACATCCTTGTCGAATGAGAAAAAATTGGACGAGGTTGGCGGTGTTGCATACTTGTCCGATTTGGCAGGCAGTGTTCCAACAGCTGCAAATATACTGTACTACAGTAAAATAGTTGAAGAAAAAGCATTACTTCGTCGGTTAATCCGCACCGCAACAGATATTGTTTCATCCGGTTTTGCAACCGAAGATGAAGTGGAAGATGTTCTAAATGAAGCAGAAAAGAACATTCTTGAGGTCTCTGGAAGAAAAAACACTGGGGCATTTAAGGCTATAAAAGACGTCCTCATTGAAGTATATGATAATATTGAACAACTGCAACATCAAGATGCTGATGTGACAGGGATTCCAACTGGATACAGAGATCTGGATCGAATCACATCAGGATTTCAGCGAAACGACTTAATCATTATTGCTGCAAGACCATCTGTAGGTAAAACGGCATTTGCCTTAAATATCGCGCAAAACGTTGCTATAAATACCGATGAAAATGTAGCTATCTTCAGTCTTGAGATGGGTGCTGATCAACTTGTTTCCCGTATGCTTTGCGCAGAAGGAAATATTGATTCCCAACGTTTGCGTAACGGAAACCTGGAGGCTGAAGATTGGAGTAAACTAACGATGGCAATGGGCAGTTTATCCAATGCCGGAGTTTATATTGATGATTCACCCGGAATAAGAGTTAGTGAGATTAGGTCTAAATGCCGCCGTCTAAAGCAAGAGAATGGGCTTAGTATGATTTTGATAGATTACCTGCAGCTCATTCAAGGAAATGCCAATTCAAAAGAAAATAGACAACAGGAAGTTTCCGAGATTTCCCGGTCTTTAAAAGCCCTGGCACGAGAATTGAATGTACCGCTAATTGCTTTATCACAGCTATCCCGTGGAGTTGAGTCACGTACGGATAAACGGCCGATGATGTCTGACCTGCGTGAATCAGGGAGTATTGAGCAGGACGCTGATATTGTTGGATTCTTATATCGTGATGATTATTATGATCAGGAATCAGAGAAACAAAATATTATTGAGATTATCATTTCCAAACAACGTAATGGTCCAGTTGGTAACGTGGAGCTTGCGTTTGTAAAAGAATATAATAAGTTCGTAGATTTGGACCACCGCTATTCAGATAGCGATGTACCCCCGTTTCCTGTATAAGTATAAAACAGTCTCTAAAAGGAGGCTGTTTTTTTTCGCGAGTGGCAGCACATACGCTATAGGGTGCAAGTCCCGAATGCGCCGTACAGCCGGTAAGCAGTAGCTGACAGGTAGTGCGCTGACCGTGAGGTAGCGTGCGGAGGACTTGAAGGCAAACCTCTGAACAGAGCT
>JBDNGJ010000171.1:0-28812 GCA_041689365.1 Virgibacillus sp. | reverse complement strand
TTTTCGGTAATTTCCTATCCCCTTTTAACAACATTCTTTTGACACTTAGCATAGCTCTTTTTATTTTTATTATTGGTTCTTTGTTGACACCTTTTTTTGTTACTTATAAAGATTCTTTGTGAACTTTTGTACTTAAGCTAACGGGTGCAAGAGTTGAACAAGGAGTTTGTACGAAAGCTACTTGTTCTTATTATATTTACGCAGCAGGTTTGTTGAAGAGGTATTAGAATATTTGGTGTAAGAATAAAATAGCAGGGGTGATTTTATGAAGACAATTCAGCTTATGTTAATTTTACTTAGTATGTTATTTATTATGGCAGCTTGCACATCAGATGAAACAGTTAAAAAAGAAATAACTTTCCCCAAAGATATTCCTGAATATGTTACAAAAACTGATTTTGAAACAATTGATTGGGAAAAGAAAGCGGTTGAGTTTGGCGATAGAAATATTATTGGAAATAAAAATAAATCTGGTGTTATTGGTGTTGATATGCCAAGTTTAAATAGACAAAAGTGGATGTGGCATCTTTGGGGAATTGAAAATCCTAAGAACATAGAATTAACGGTTGTTGGTTTTCACAAAGAAACAGGAACTGTCCACCAAATTCTTATGGATGGATGGACAAAATCTCTTAGTGGACCAAACAATGGAGCAGACGCACATGCACCATCAACAGTAAAAATACCAGAGTCGGGTGAGTGGGCTATATTACTTTATACCGATGGTAAATTATTTGATACATTAATTTATGAAATAAATGAATAAGGTTTCAAGATATTGCTTGTTCAACTATCGGGTGCGATTGTTTAATAAGAGATTGGCTTATTGCACTATGCACCAGGATAGCTCAACAAGGAAGGTGAGTTAAACGCATTTTAAGTTGTAAAATTCAATAGCCTATTATTACTCTCACTTTAGGGTTTATTTGATTGTGTTTGGAGGGGAATTATGATGAATCAATTAAAGGAAAAAATTGCAATTGTTACGGGTGCTAGCCGCATTAATGGTATTGGAGCAGCTATTTGCAAGGAGTTAGCTAAAACTGGTTACCATATCTTTTTCACTTATTGGACGGATTATGATAAAGGGATGCCTTGGGCAATAAATTTGGATGAACCAATGAAATTAGAAGCGGAATTAGTAAAAAAAGGTGTTAAGGTTTCTCGGATGGAATTGGATTTAACTAAAAATGATGCACCTGAACTTCTTATAAATAGAGTGAATGAACAACTTGGTTATCCTGATATATTAATTAACAACGCAGCATACTCAACTAATAACGATTTTTCCAATCTTACTGCTGATGAATTAGATAAGCACTATATGGTGAATGTTCGTGCAACTACACTATTAAGTAGTAAATTTGCTCAGAACTTTAAGAAGGAATCTGGAGGAAGAATTGTTAATATTACATCAGGTCAATTTAAAGGACCTATGCCTGGTGAATTAGCATATGCAACAACGAAAGGAGCAGTTGATGCTTTGACTGTTACGTTATCGGCAGAACTTGCCACTGTTGGTATAACAGTCAATGCAATTAACCCTGGACCAACAGATACTGGGTGGGTTACAGAGGAAATAAGGAGTGACTTAAAACCAATGTTTCCCTTTGGTAGATTAGGTGAACCAAGGGATGTTGCAAAAACCATTAAATTTCTGGTCAGCGATGAAGCGGATTGGATTACAGGACAAATAATCCATTCAGAAGGCGGATTTATTAGATGAAAAATAAAAAAATGGGCTCTATAACGGAGCATTCTTGATTATTCAAACTTAGAGTTTTAAGTTATCTTGTTAAATTTTGTACTTAAAGAAACTGGTGCAAGAGTTAAAGAAGGAGTGTTTACGAAGCTCCTTTTTCTTATTGTACGAACAAAGTCAAAGTAGGTTAGCTCAAGAAGGAAGCTGAGTTAAGTACATTTTAAGTTTTAAAGTTGCCCCTCTGTTGTTAAAGTTAGTAAATTGAAGATACCGGAGATATTCAATCATATCTCCGGCTTTTATTTCACACAAATCGCCTGTGCATCTTATTTCCATCATACGAAAATACAACCTGTTTTTCCTCGACATAGGTTTCCATGTGTACATCACGACCCCATAGCTGATAGATGTATGGAAGTACATTTTCAAGATACTTTAAATCAAGCTCAATTCCCTCGTAGCCATGGACCAGGTAAAGCTCTCCATTTCGTAAATAATCCCCATTTTCAACCTGTATATACGGAAAGCCGCCGTTGACCCTCATCGAAATAAGCTGGTCTCGGACTTTTTCATAATCCTTTTCAGTAATCCGATAGTCTCTTCCCTGCTTTTCAAACAAATACATATCTTCCTCTTGCACCATTTCTTTTGTTAAGTAGTTTCGAATGAAGGAAATGTCGGATTCAATTTCGCGAACCTCAAACATCTTTTCCCGACCTGATCCAGGCTTGACGCCCAATTCTCTCATTTCTTCTGTCGGATTGTTGTAGCGTTCCTCAATATTTTCAAACATTTTTAATCCTAGATAGTATGGGTTAATCTGTTGTCTGGAAGGCTGCACAACCCCCGCATTCAATTTAGAAAACTCCACTACTTCATCAGTTGTTAAATCCATTTCCCGTAAGATTCGTTGATGCCAGTAGGAAGCCCAGCCTTCGTTCATGATTTTCGTTTCAAGCTGTGGCCAGAAATACTGCATCTCCTCACGCATCATCGTTAATATGTCACGTTGCCAAGCTTCAAGTTCACGACTGTACTCTTCGATAAATAACAATATATCTTTTCTTGGATTTGGGGGGAACTTTTTTCGTTTACTTCTTGTGCTTGGCTGTTGATCTGCTTCACTTTGATCCAAATTCCATAAGTCATCATAGGCTGTTTTAACTTTTGGCGTTGCTTCCTCTTCTTCCTCGGCCTGGAACTGATGCCTTATTATTGAAGGATCAATATGCTCCTGAATCGATAAGACAGCATCCAGAAATTGCTCGACTTCATCTTTTCCGTATACCATTTCATAATTCGCAATTCGTTCGGCGGTTGCAGTCATGCTCTCGACCATGTCCCGTCTTGTATTTGCAAACCGGGCATTATTTTTAAAGAAATCACAATGTGCAAGTACATGAGCAATTATGAGCTTATTTTGAATAAGGCTGTTTGTATCGAGTAGAAATGCATAGCATGGATTTGAGTTAATAACAAGTTCATAAATCTGGCTGAGACCAAGATCATAATGCATCTTCATTTTGTGAAACTGTTTTCCAAAACTCCAATGACTGTACCGTGTAGGCATGCCATATGCACCAAATGTGTAAATGATATCAGCAGGACAAATTTCATAACGCATCGGATAAAAATCAAGACCAAATTCAGACGCAATTTCCGTGATTTCATCTATCGCGCGATTAATTGCCTTTGTTTCCGTCAAAATAATCCCTCCAGGTGTGCTTTCTATAGTTTATGATGCTGCAAGGGAATAATGAACTATCGAATAAAAGAAAGTGTTGCACTTATTTCATCTAAGTGGGGTTCATCCGCCCACAAAATAAAGTAATGGTACGTTTCTCCACCTATTTGAACCGGGTTTGGATATCGGATGATCAGGGCTGCTTGATTCCTCATTTCAGTCGGCTGATCTCCGGATGGAAAAATAAAGCATGCTTCTTGTGATTGGATTTGTGTGTTAACAATCCGTGGGGCAGTTCCATACGGCATTAACTGGTGGAATGCCTCATTTTGGCAAACCTGATCGAGTGTACTATCTGAGGATATTGCCGAAATCTGAAAAAATCCATCTGGTCCCTCATATCTTTCTGCTGTCACGCTTTGCCAATTTGCTGGATATTGAAACTGAACATTATATTCATCGTTCGTGTACGTTTTTTTCAAAGAGGGTCTTGGTGTTGGTGACCACTGTAATGCCATAATCGAAACACCCTCGATCAGCTTAATCGGAACAGGATGTGTTAAGTCCATCATCCACATTTCAGTAGCGAATTCCTGCTCGTTACAGCCTGACAAGTAGGCAATTTTTCTACCATCGTTTGACCATGTCACTGGTGTAGCAAAACAATTCGAGATTGCTCTGGTGCCATCGTTTTGCCCTTGGTTTCCAGCAGTTCGAATTAACGAGAAATACCCTCTATCTTCAAATGCAGTAGCGCTATACAGAATTGTTTCCGAATCAGGTGACCACTCTGGAAAATAGTTTTTCGCAAGCGGGCCTCCCCGTATTTCAAAGACATTACCTGTTGAAATCTGTACAATGAATATTAGTGAGATACTTGCACCGGGGGTTGTATAAAGGGCATAAAGGCCATCAGGAGAGAGACGTACATTATTAAGCCTGCCACCTGTGTTTTGCGTAATTTGCCGCTTACCAGTTCCATCCTGCCTAATACGATAAAGCTGGCTTATCCCTGATTCATCAGGGGCCTGAAAAAGGAGTTCCGTATCATTTGGAAACCATTGAGCATCTGTCACGCCAGGCTGACTTATTCGCTGTACCTGGTGTGTGTCAACATTGTACAGAACAATTTCATCCTGCTTTGTATAGGCAAGCTTCAGACTATCAGGTGACCAGCTTACATAATTACCTGAGCCCTCTTCAAATTGGTCAATACGTGCAATGGTTCCTTCCTCTAAGTAAGCAACATAGATAATTGCATTTTTGCCAACAAAGGCAATCTTGCTACTATTTGGGGACCAAAAAGGTACCGAAAAAGATTTTCCTAAACCTGTTGTAAGCCGTGTATTAACACCGCTCGTAAGGTCATATAACCAAATATCGAATCCATCCCCAGTGTTTGCTGTATAAGCAATTGAGCCGCTTACTCCAGGTGGTGCATAAGGAATGATTAACCTCATCCCAGGGAAAATAGCATTAGTAGGTAACTGATTAACGTTCCTAATCAGTTCAGTATTAACACGTCCTCCAGTAGTAACATTGAATCTTCTGCCAATCTGAAACAGCGTATCCCCAGGTTGAACAACATAGTAAGGCACACCAGGTGGAACCTTCAACATCTGTCCATCCTGAATAATATATGGAGGTTCAAGTCCATTCGCTTCAATAATGACAGATGGCGGAACTCTAAACTGCTGGGACAATCTATATACCGTATCTCCAGGCCTTACGCGAATAACATCAACACCAGGTGGTACAGAAAGCTGTTGTCCGATATTAATTGTGTAAGGAGCCGGTATGTTATTTGCCGCGATTAATGACTCAACTGGCAGTCCCCATCGATTTGCAATCTGATACAATGTATCCCCAGGATTTACTGAGTAAAATAGCTGCATTACATACACTCCAGAATTAAATTATTTAAACTCTCATCCATTGCCTATAGACTATTCAATTAGATAACTTGTGGTTCAGATCTTCAGCAGCTTATGAAAATATTTTCCTGAATTATTAATTCAATCATGGAAAATATAAAGTCTAGGAGGGATTACCATGGACCAGCATTTTTTATCGGTTGAAGAATTTAACGAGTTATTAAACAATTGGAATGGACAAACAATTAAAATCTCTAAAATTGAAATGGATGATGTAGACGAAACGTTGATACAGCTTCAGAATATTTCCTATGCTACAAACACGAGAAGGATTGATGACTATGAACCGATGCATGCGCTGCAATTCAATGGCACAGGTAATGTTGAAACCGATTCAGAAGATTCCCAGCCATTACCGTCAGAACTATATGAAATACCACTGGAAGACTCCTCATTATATGAATTTGATGGATCCAGTTTCTTACTGAGCACATCTAGAGGGGTTTATAAAATTGAACTTGCCAAAGGGATATGATTCGAATCATATTGGGAAGTGCTTAAGAAGAACCGGACAGACACCGCCCAGTCTGAACAGCTTTTTCTTAAATGAACAAATCCCTTCATATATAAATTACGACATAGTCTAATGATGGAATGAGTCTTTAGCCGTTCCGGTAGAATACTTCGCTTTCCATTGGCACGACCTCAGCCTCCTCAGAAGCAAAGTACGCTTCTTCCGGGGTCTTCGGAACGTGCTGTCCCCATAGGAGTCTACGTATTCTACCTCCACTGGTTGGGATTTTCTGATTAATAGTAATTTCAGTCCATAAATTTTACATTACATGAAGTTTTAGTATTTCTTCTTACTCGGACAGTAAACAATTCTAGCTGCGGAAAAATGCGAGACTCCAGTGGGAATAGTAACAGTCTGAAGACCCCGCAGTGAGCGATCTTTGCTCACGAGGAGGCTGAAGCATTGCCCACGGAAAGCGAGTGTTTTTCCCGCAGTGCTGGATTATCACTCATCTAGGATGAACGGAAGTGACGAAAAAATTTATGTCGCTGTTTTAGATTTGACTATTTTATACTTTATTACTTGCGAAAGAAAAACCGGGAAGTGCATACTCCCCGGGTGCTTTCCTATGCGTTCACTTCTTGTTTTTGGAAGAATTCTTTTAGTGCATGATACACGTCTTGTTTGCCTTTGAGGATGAAATGGCGGAATTTCGGATTTTCCAAACTGCTGTAGGCTCTCATTAATGTTGATTGCCGGTTATACATGTTCACTTCTGCATAACCAAACATGTTGGAAACATCCATGATCTCATTAACTAACTTAATACAGTTTGGGTTATCTGATGTTATATTTTCGCCATCTGAGAAATGAAATGGATAAATGTTGTACCGGTTCGGATTATATTTATCGTCAATAAGATTCAATGCTTGGCTGTAAGCTGACGAACATATCGTTCCACCGCTTTCACCTTTTGAGAAAAACGCTTCTTCTGATACAACTTTTGCTTCTGTATGGTGGGCAATAAATGCAATGTCTACTGTTTCATATTTGGAGCGCAGGAATTTCGTCATCCAGAAAAAGAAGCTCCTGGCCAAGTATTTCTCCAGTTTTCCCATTGATGCACTCGTGTCCATCATTGCAAGAACGACTGCTTTTGATTCCGGTTTTACGACGTCATTCCACGTCTTAAATCGTAAGTCATCATTATAAATAGGTGTAAGTCCAGGGTTTCCTTCTGTCGCATTCCTTTTGATTGCCGTTAAAATGGTCCGCTTCTTATCAATGTTACCCATAAGCCCTTTTTTGCGGACATCATTGAATTCGACTTTCTCGGTCTTGATTTCAGCCTGTTCCTTTTGTTTCAGATCAGGTAATTCCAGCTCTTTAAAAAGAACCTCTTCTAATTCTGCTAGTGAAACTTCTTTCTCATAATAATCTTTTCCAGCTTGGTCGCCCGCTTTTTTTCCATCTCCATCGCCGCTGTCACCACTCGGATCACGCGCAATGACATCGCCTACTTCACTATCTCCATCGCCTTGCCCTACATGTTTTGTTTTATCGTGATTGTATCGGATTTTGTATTCATCTAATGAACGAATTGGAATCTTAATTATATCGCGACCATTTGACATAACAATATTTTCTTCACTTACTAAATCTGGTAAGTTATTCTTAATAGCATCCTTTACTTTATCACTATGACGCTGTTGATCTTGATAACCTTTACGATGGAGGGACCAATCTTCCTTGGAGACGGTGAAACTTTCTTTATCTTCCTTCATATCAATCCCCTCCTGCAGATATAGTTTATTTATAGTATGCAATGTCACAATTAAAGTGTTGACTTATCGCAGTTTGTATATAAAAAACACATTTCCATACAATAGGGCGGCCGTACGCTGCGGAGCCCCGGAGGTTTCTTTAACTGCTAATAAAATGATTCAATAAATTTTTAGCGGACACAGGAGACGCTATTTCGATATTAAGGTGACCTTTTCGAAGTTATCCGGACACAGAAGCTCTTATTTTACATATATCAGGGCTACTAAAGGTCACTTTTGCCAAATAAGGTCCCTGGTGTCCGCAAACACCTCCATTTTCGTGGATTTCAGTTAAATAAGGTCTCTCATGTCCGCAAAACTTCTCAACATCATATATGGTGGCTGTGCCTCTGACGCTTATCTGCTAAAAAAATAACAAGACCTTGAGAACATGCAGTCTTGTTATTTCCAGCGATCCATTATTTAGCGGTTGAGCAAGCTTCCTACATAACGCAATAACTCATTGGCTGAGATGGAGTTGTAGCCATGCTCATCGATTAGCCTTGCAACAACTTCATTAATCTTCTTAAGTTGTGATTCATCCGGTGTCTGTGATGAAGTTGTTATTTTAACGACATCCTTTAAATCGGCAAACAATTTCTTTTGAATCGCTTCCCGGAGACGGTCATGTGAATTATAGTCAAACCGTTTCCCTTTTCTGGCATACGCAGAAATCCGAATGAGAATCTCTTCTCTGAAAGCCTTCTTAGCATTTTCCGAAATTCCAATTTGCTCTTCAATCGAACGCATCAGTTTTTCATCTGGCTGCATTTCTTCGCCGGTTAGCGGATCCTGCAGTTTATTTTTATTACAAAATGCCTCGACATTATCAAGATAGTTATTCATTAACGTTTTAGCAGATTCTTCATAGGAGTATACAAATGCTTTTTGAACCTCTTTCTTAGCAATTTCATCGTATTCTTTTCTAGCAACAGATATATAATTCATATAGCTTTCCTTATCTTCATCTGATATCGATGGGTGCTGGTCTAACCCCTCTTTCAGTGAACGTAAAACATCAAGCGCATTAATCGCAGGGACATCTTTACGAATAATTGTAGAAGAAATCCTATTGATTACATAACGCGGGTCTATTCCATTCATCCCTTCATTTGGAAATTCTTTCAATAGTTCATCAATATCGATTTGGTTAAATCCTTCTACACTGTCTCCATCGTACAGACGCATCTTCTTGACGAGGTCTATCCCTTGTTTATTGGAGTCACTCAACCTTGTCAAAATAGAAAAAATAGCAGCGACCCTTAATGCATGTGGAGCGATATGAACATGTGCCATATCACTTTCATTAATCATTTTCTTATAAATGCGCTCTTCCTCACTCACTCGTAAGTTATAAGGGACTGGCATAACGATAATACGCGAATGCAGTGCTTCATTCTTTTTATTGGATATAAATGAACGGTACTCTGCCTCGTTTGTATGCGCTACAATAAGTTCATCAGCTGAAATCAGCGCAAATCTACCTGCCTTGAAATTGCCCTCTTGAGTCAGTGATAACAAATGCCAAAGGAACTTTTCATCACACTTGAGCATTTCCTGAAATTCCATCATTCCGCGGTTGGCCTTATTCAATTCACCATCAAATCGATATGCCCTGGGATCCGATTCGGAACCAAATTCTGCAATGGTTGAAAAGTCAATACTTCCTGTTAAGTCAGCTATATCCTGTGACTTTGGATCTGACGGACTAAACGTTCCGATTCCTACACGTTTATCCTCCGAGAGAATAATCCGTTCAACCTTCACGTCTTCTATACGCCCATCGTATTCCTTTTCAAGTCGCATCGAATTCAATGGTGACAGGCTTCCTTCAATGCGAATATCATATTCGTTTGCAAAATCTTCCCGCAAATGTTTTGGAATAAGGTGGAGTGGATCCTCATGCATGGGACAGCCTTTAATAGCATAAACCGCACCAGCATCTGTTCTGGAATACCTTTCGAGGCCACGCTTCAGCATTGTTACGATTGTTGACTTCCCACCACTAACAGGACCCATTAATAATAATATTCGTTTTCTTACATCCAGTCGTTTTGCTGCAGGGTGAAAATATTCCTCTACCAGCCTTTCAATTGAATCTTCAAGCCCAAATATTTCTTCCCCAAAAAAGTCATACATTCTCTTGCCATCTTTTTCTGACAGCCCTGAGCTTTTAATCATATTATAAACGCGTGAATGAGCCGTTTGGGCAACTTCAGGCCTTTCCTTCACAATATCCAGGTACTCAGCAAATGTTCCTTCCCAATTAAGCCTTCTCTCTTCTTCACGGTGATTTTTCACCTTGTTTAGTATATCCATCCTGTTCCCTCCATCTAGGGCGTGGTTAATATAAGTTTATGCGGAGGGCTTATTCAACATGCTGACTAGTTTAGTTTAATCATTGGCTAAATCCTTATAAACTTATTTATTTGTACTTATAATTATCACCTTTTAACAAAAACTATTAGTAAACTTGGCCTTCGTCGAGCTTTTAATAGCGAAAGTCATGGTTGCGAATATGCAGGAAAACCCTCTTAACTGAATCAATTTCATATTTCAATAATAAGGCAATAAATCCTAAGCATGTTGATTTCCACTGCAGGCGGACGCCTTCCGTTCCAATCAACGGGGACGATAAAAAAATTAGTTTGTAAAATTGTTCGGACTAATGAAGATTATAAGTACTTATGAAATTGACTCAACTACTAAAAATAAAGGATGGATGCTGATGAACGTAGCAGAATTACTCGTTAAATGTATGGAACAAGAAGGGGTTGAATATATTTTCGGGGTTCCAGGTGAGGAAAACATCGATGTCATTAATGCACTTTACGACTCTGATATTGACTTTATCGTAACAAGACACGAAACAAGCGCTGCTTTTATGGCTGGTACATACGGCAGATTAACTGGGAAACCGGGTGTTTGTCTGGCTACATTAGGACCGGGTGCAACAAATCTTATGACAGGCGTTGCCAATGCTAATATGGATCATGACCCGCTCGTTGCGATTACCGGCCAAGCTGGTTTAGGACGGCATCATAAAATATCCCACCAGTACTATGATTTGATCAATATGTATGAACCTGTGACAAAATGGAATGCCCAAATTAAAACAGGCGAAATCACATCAGAAGTCGTTCGCAAAGCTTTCCAAGTAGCAGGCCAGGAAAAATGGGGAGCAACACACATTGATCTCCCTGAAGATATCGCCGACATGGAGGTTGATGCATCTCCAATAACACCAACTGACAGACCGCATACGGAAGCAAACCCGGAAATAATCAGACAGGCTGTGAAGCTGATGCAGGAGGCGGAGCACCCACTTATCCTTGCCGGGAATGGCATTACCAGGCAAGAGGCCATCCATGAAATGCGTTCTTTTGTTGAGCAAAGTAAGCTTCCAATTGTGCATTCTTTTATGGGTAAAGGGACGATTTCATGGCAAAATGAGCAAAGCTTGCTGACAGCAGGAATTGGCGGACAGGATTATATTACGTGCGGATTTGACAGTTCTGACTTAATTATTACAATAGGTTTTGATATGGCCGAATATTCCCCTAAGGATTGGAACCCGAATGGCAAAACGCCTGTTATTCATATCGATACCGAGGAAGCAGAGACAGATGAAAATTACCCGGTTACGCTAAGTGTTTTAGGAGATTTAAAAGCAAATCTTCAGCAATTAGCAGAACAAATCGATTCTACTGACAGAAATATGGATTGGGTGGCACATGTAAGAAAAGAAGCCTTGGACGAATTTGAATCATTTAAGGATGATTCCAGTTTTCCAGTAAAGCCACAAAAGATTATTGCCGATTTACGGTCTGTTTTAAAAGAAGACGATATTGCAATATCTGATGTAGGTGCCCACAAAATGTGGATGGCTCGGCTGTACCACTGTTATGAGCCAAATACGTGCCTGATATCGAACGGTCTTGCTTCTATGGGTGTAGCTGTTCCAAGTGCAATTGCAGCAAAAATGGTTCACCCGGAACGGAATGTTGTGGCTGTATGTGGAGATGGTTCTTTTCAAATGACCGGTGCTGAACTGGAAACAGCTAAGCGACTGAACCTGCCAATTATCGTCTTAATGTGGAGAGATGATGGATACGGGCTAATTGAATGGCATCAATTAAAGAAATTTGACCGTGCATCCTATATTAAATTTGGCAATCCCGACTATATTAAACTTGCTGAATCATACGGCTTTGAAGCAATGAAAATAGATAAAGCGGAAGATTTGAAGCCAGCACTGGAAAAAGCGATAGCAATGAATAAACCTGTGTTTATCGATTGCCCAGTTGATTACAGTGAGAACATGAAGTTAACCGAGAAATTAGGCGATATTATATGTTAGTAATAAGGAAGGAGGATATCTATGATAGGTTCGATTATTAATGGTCAGGAGCGCAACACCAGTGAAAATATCAGGGATGTTATCAACCCATATAACAAAGAGAAAGTGGAAGAGATTGCACTAGCTTCCCGGGATGATCTTGAGGATGCAATCACTAATTCATTTGATACGTTCCATAACACAATGAAAAGCATGACCGCACATGAGCGTTCTGATGTTTTACGCAAAACTGCAGATTTAATGGAAGAGAACACTGAAGAATTTGCACAAACGATTGTTAAAGAAGCGGGAAAACCAATTACATTCAGCCGCAGCGAAGTCGGGCGTGCTGTCCAGGTTATCCGCTTCGCATCAGAACAGGCAAAACACATATCTGGTGAGGTAGTTCCAATGGATGCAGCAATAGGCGGTGAAGGACGACTCGGATTAGTTAAACGAATACCGCTAGGCGTTGTCGGAGCAATTACTCCCTTTAACTTTCCATTAAACCTATCGTTGCACAAAATCGCACCAGCAATTGCAGCAGGGAATACCGTCATTTTTAAACCAGCTGAAAAAACACCAATATCAGCTCATATGCTTACAAAATTATTTACAGAAGCAGGCCTCCCGGACGGGGTATTGAATCTAGTGACGGGAACGGGGAAAGAGGTTGGGGAACCACTTGTCCAACATGATAAAGTCCATAAAATATCATTCACCGGAAGCTTACCCGTCGGCAGGTCTATTAGAGAATCTGCTGGGCTAAAGAAAGTCACCCTTGAGCTTGGTTCGAACTCACCAAATATACTATTCGAGGATACAGATGTAGAACAAGCGGTTAAGCTTTTAGTCAAAGGTGCTTTTGCCTTTTCGGGTCAGGTATGTATTTCAGCACAGCGGATTTACGTCCAGAAAAATATCTATGATCAGTTTCTGGAGCAATATGTTAAACAAACAAATGACTTAAAGATAGGAAACCCAGCAGATGAAGACACTGATATAGGCCCAATGATAAGTGAAGAAGAAGCAGAACGAGCCAAGCAATGGATTGACGATGCCGTGGAGAATGGAGCAACAATAGCTGCAGGCGGTGAACAAAACGGGACCATCTTAGCGCCCACCATCATGACAGATGTTGATAAAAACATGAAAATTATTGCGGAAGAAGTGTTCGCACCTATTGTATCGGTCATTCCATTTGATACGGAAGATCAAGTAGTTGGCTTTTCCAATGATTCCATATACGGGCTGCAGGCAGGTGTCTTTACAAAGGACTTGGACCGCGCATTGCGTGTTGCCGATAGTCTGGAGATGGGCGGCGTATGGATTAACGAAATATCAACATACCGCCAGGACAATCATCCATATGGCGGTGTTAAACAAAGCGGTATCGGAAAAGAAGGCGTGAAATATGCCGTTGAAGATATGACCGAATTGAAATTTATCGGTATGAAATTGAAGCAGTAAACGCAGAAGGAGCATTGGATTGCACAGGCGCAATTTAATGCTCTTTCTTTTGATGCAATAGTCTTTTGTTAAGTGGGATTGTGATATATCGACTGGGGATGTGGTTTATCAACTTGGAATGCGGTATATCAACCGGGAATGCGGTTTATCGACCGAGAATTCGGGATATCAACCGGGAATTCGGGATATCGACCGGGAATGCGGGATATCGACTCAAAATGTGGTATATCAACCGGGAATTCGGTTTATCAACCTAGAATACGGTATATCAACTGAGAATGCGGTTTATCGACCGAGTATGCGGTTTATCAACCGGGAATACGGTATATCAACTGAGAATGCGGGATATCAATCGGGGATGCCGTATATCAACCCACAATGTGGTATATCAACCATCCGAGACAAGAATTAAAAAAGCAGTATCAGTAAGATAATTACAGTATAAAAAAAAGCATAGAATTTAATTTCTGTGCTTTTTCAATGTTAAAATTACTACCTTCTTCCACAAGCGCCCGATATATTGAATAAAAGTTTTATAATAATGAACAGTTGATTGTACAATTTTTCATTTTTTGGAGAGATCTATGAGGAAGATTATTTGGAGAGCGAAGAAAAAAGGAGTGTAATCATTCCTTATTGGTTTTTTAGTATGCGTCTAAAGTCTTTTATTTCACTCTCGTTTTTAACGGAACGAACTGCTAAAGTATCAATGACTCTTTGTTGGTCTTCTAAAGTTTCTTTTACTTCATCAAATCCTTCATCGATGTGTTTAGCAACTTCTTCGATATATGGACCAACACGATTAATTGTGCTGTCTTTCAGTTGTTCTTGTCCATCTTTAAGCTCATTCATATCTTTATCTACGTTATCAAAGCGTTTTTCAAAACCATCCATTCTTTGATTGACCTTTTGAATTTCGCTGAGTATTTGCTTTAAAGTTTCTTCCATTAAAATCACCCCGATTTCTTTTCTATATTATAACACGGTTAGGTTAAGAAGAAATGATTAAATTTAGGTCGGGAAAAGTTGGTTCTGCTATACGCCCTTATAAGCAATATTAGCGCTATTCCTAATTAGCCCGTTTCGAGGGTGCGTCTTAAGCGATTTGCGTACGCAAAGAAGTTACAGTTGGAATAAGGAAGGTTGGTTCCCCTCCCCTGAAAGAGGCCCTCGAGGGAATTGACGCTTCCAATGCAGTGTGGATACCGTCAAATGACGGAAACACGATCTGGCAAATCACCAAAATTCGTAAACAACAAGGCTCTTGGCCAAAAAGTCGAGAATAAAAGTTTTTATCAGCTGATTTTTGCTTGTGTAATATTGTTATTTTTAAAAAGGTGAGCACTGCTCACCTTTTTACTGGAATTTGCTAATAGTTTTATACGAGAGATAATCAATGAAATACTTTTTTCAAAGCCCGTTTATACAAACTAAGATAGGTTGCTTTTTTCCGCAATTGCCCATATTCTGTCCATTTTTCTTTCGTCTACTTTTTGTACCTCTTTAACGTTGTATTTTTTGTCGAATATAAAGGCGATTAGTATGATAAGGGCTACTGGTGATACTAAAAAGTATATCCAAATCAAACTTTCCACCTCCACTCTAACTTACTTTATGCATTTTGTATTTTCTCCTTGAAAACTGAATCCTTTTTTACAGGAGCCTTTTACTATTCTTCCACAGGAATCTCAATTTCCAGTTCTTCTACAAATTGCGGTTTACCATAAATTTTCGCAAAAATATCCAAATTCTTATCTTGGGGAACATCTTTAAAAACTAACTGAAACTCATATTTATTATTTGTAATCCTTTCATAGACCGGTTCACTCCAGTAGTCTTTACCTGTATCGTCTACAAATTTCACCGCAAGATTACGGTAGGGAACATCCCCTAGTGCTTTAAACGTCAATTGTAAATCGCTTTTATTTCTTTGAACATTACTGACCTCCAATTTCCAATCATCAGTCGTCGCAATAGTTGCAGGGGCATCCTTCCAATTTGTTTGATACTCCTTAGCTTCAAAATCAGTATCATTCATTCTTGTTAAATATGGTTTAATCGTAATTGAACTAGGCGTTTTATCCAATGGCTCTAAAATTCCTTTATAGTCAAAATTCATTTCAGCGTTATCAACACCATGACTGCTGATATCTAATAGATCTATAATATTACCTTCATCATCTAAGACAAAAAATTTAATGTTTTTATTGTGATCAAACAACTTATCGTCCATCTTTGATTCATTTTCAAAATCCAGCATCAGTGCAGTTGACAAAGGAGTCAAAGATAACGCTTGGTAAGTAATTTCAATGTCCCCATATTTTTTCACTTTATTAAGAACAGTTTCCCTATTTTTGGTATTATGCTTAATATTTATTTGCCCAAACCAATCATCACTCTTTGGAAAACCCTTCATACCAAAAGTGAACTCCTCAGGTAAATCAATACTGGGCGAAAACGTCATAACTCCAGTATAGCTTCCATCCGCCATCTTGACTGAACGTATTTTCATACTTGGGACATTTAGAAAGGTATCATTAATATAAAAGGCATGAGGGAAGGCGTTATATGGTCGTTTTTCTTCGGGCAAAATACTGTCATAAGGGTCCAATTTAAATTCAAGTGCAAAACGATTGCCGTCATAGATGTAATTGGTAAAGGTAACCCTTTTATCGTTATATTCAAAGACCTCATAAATTTCTGTACCTAATCCTTCTTTATCAGCATGTTGAACACCTTCGTCCCCAAACAGTTCAAACAATGAATCCATAAACGGCATCGACTTTAATGTGCTGGCTAGTGCAGGCGACATAAAAGTAGCTCCTGATATGAGTGAAAAGCCCAATACTGCCGCAATCAATCCATAGACCATTTTTGGACGCTTTCGCTTCTTTGGTAATTTCTCAAATGTTGTCATCAATCTATCTTCTACTGACTGTGGAGTCTCAGGGTTACTAAATTCCTTCATAGATTTTTCCCATTTTTCCATTTGGTAGCCTCCTTCTCCTCATAAAGGTTTCTGATTTTTTCCTTCGCGCGCTTAATCCTTGTCTTCACAGTATTTTCGGGAATTTGAAGAATCTGTGCCAAATCATTACTTGTCATTCCCTCAATATAAAACATCGTTAACAGCTGTGCTTGATCTTCTGGTAATAGACGAAGCATTTGGTCTATTTCCACTTGTAGATAGCCTTGTTCGGTGGTGGGCGGTTGGTTCCAGTCCTCCAGTGTTGTAACTTTTTTGTGTTTACGTATAATTTGATATGACTCATTCATAACAATTCGTAACAGCCACGTTTTAAAGAAACCTGGTTCTCGTAAGGAATGAAGTGAACGATACGCCTTTAAAATTGCTTCCTGGATCGCATCGGCACTATCTTCTTCATTATGTAAAACCGACATTGCTGCGCGAAACATCAGAGTCTTATGTTCAACGATTAATCGTTCAAATGCTCGATTATTTCCTTTTTTAGCCTTTTTAAATTCGCTGACGACGTTCATTGTAGCCTCCTTTCCTGGATCTAATCATTAGATACAAAAAGTGGTGAAATAGTTTCAGGCAAAATTTCTGAAATAATAAATTCTATTTCCATGTTACTACCAATTGCTTACAAAAGGTAAATTTGATAAAAAAAAAGAGCAGATTCCTATTTGGAAAATGCTCTTTCTGTTTATCAACTGAAATTGAGGGATATCAACTTGAAAATATGGGATATCAACCGCATTTGTGATATATCAACTTGAGATACAAGATATCAACGGCAAACACGCGATATCAACTTGAAACACAGGATATCAACCGTGAACACGCGATATCAACTTGAAGTACAGGATATCAACCGTGAACACGCGATATCAACTCGAAACACAGGATATCAACCGCGAACACGCGATATCAACTTGAAATACAGGATATCAACCGTGAACACGCGATATCAACTCGAAACACAGGATATCAACCGCAAACACGCGATATCAACTTGAAACACAGAATATCAACCGCGAACACGCTATATCAACTTGAAATACAGGATATCAACCGTGAACACGGGATATCAACTCGAAACACAGGATATCAACCGCAAACACGCTATATCAACTTGAAATACAGGATATCAACCGCAAACACGCTATATCAACTTGAAACACAGGATATCAACCGCAAATACGGTATATCAACTCGAAATACAGGATATCAACCGTGAACACGCGATATCAACCCGAAACACAGGATATCAACCGCGAACACGCTATATCAACTTGAAATACAGGATATCAACCGTGAACACGCGATATCAACTCGAAACACAGGATATCAACCGCAAACACGCGATATCAACTCGAAATACAGGATATCAACCGCGAACACGGGATATCAACCAACCGCAAAACAAGAATGAAAAAAAGCAGCCCAGCCAAGGATTTGCACTCCCAAACTGAACCGCTTATATCAAAAAATCAGCAGCTATACCCGGCGTTCTCATATATATTCGCTGCAATATTTCTGTTTCGATCGATTGAGCCTGAGAAAGAATGACTCATGAGCATGGAATAAACCTGATTTCTGATTACATCGTTATTTTCGAAGAGCTCCTGATCAAGCTGCCTTACGATAACAAGCACTTGGTTAAATGCTTCTTCAAGTGACGTTTCCATTAGCATTTCTTTTAGCGGCGCTTCCCCTTTGGAATCGATTTCCTTTTTAGTACGCAGCACCACTGACTCCGATGCATATAAGTGGATAGCGACATCTGACAGTTTCATAAGGACTTCTTGCTGTGTTTCCAATTGCTCGCCAAACTTCCTGCGGGCCAGATCCACTAGCACAAGGTACATCGCCCTTAAATCCTCGATTAGCTTTACGTGTTTATCCGGGTCAGTGTGTTCCTCTTTCAGCCGTTGAAAAGCATTCGTTACTGCCTGCTCATAAGGAAGTTCTCCTTTCAGTGACTTTTTCAGGAACTGTCCTGTTAAGAGCAAGCGATTTACTTCATTCGTCCCTTCAAATATACGATTGATTCTGGAATCCCTGTATATTTGTTCAATTCGATATTCATTGATAAATCCTGCTCCACCGTGTAGCTGAAGGCCTTCATCAGCTAAATAATCCAATGTCTCCGAGCCATATACCTTACATACTGCACATTCCAGCGCATATTCCGATAACCCTGCCGCGACAACTCGTTTATCCGCCTCCTGGTCAAGTCCTTGCATTGCCTGCTCCAATAATGCAGACGTTCTGTATTGCATTGATTCAGACGCATAAATTCGTGCTGCCATTTTTGCTATTTTTTCCTTGGAAGCTCCAAAGTCAGCAAGTGCTTGCTTGAATTGCTTCCGTTCCTTAATATGGGATACTGTTTCTTTTAATGCATACTTTGAAGCGCCTACACAAGCCGACCCAAGATTAAACCGTCCAAGATTTAAGACAGTAAACGCAATGATGTGTCCCCTGCCAATTTCTCCAAGCAGGTTTTCAACAGGTACTTCACAATCTTCTAAAATTACGGACCTTGTTGACGAGCCTTTAATTCCCATCTTTTTCTCCTCGGGTCCAAGCTTTAACCCTGGAAAGTCTTTTTCCACGATAAAAGTAGTGAACTTTTCCCCATCCACTTTTGCATAAACAATAAATGTATCTGAAAAAGAGGAGTTCGTAATATATATTTTCGTACCATTTAACAGGTAATGAGTTTTTGCTTCGTTCAGGACTGCTGTTGTCTTCCCAGACATCGCATCAGACCCTGCTTCAGGCTCTGTTAAACAGTAAGCACCAATATATTCTCCGTTTGCCAGTTTAGGAAGGTACTTTTCTTTCTGCTCGGATGTACCGTAATAGGTGATCGGCAGTGTTGCAATACATGTATGATTGGAGTGTGCTACGCCATAGCTTCCAGTCCGTCCAATTTGCTCACCAACAATACCTTTACTAATCTTATCAAGTCCTAAGCCGCCAAATTCTTCTGGGATGCTGTGGGCAAGCAGTCCAAGATTTCCTGCCTTCTTCATCAAGTCAACGACAACATGAAACTGCTGTGCTTCAATTTCTTCGTGACGCGGTTCAACTTCTTTAATAGCAAACTGCCGTGCTGTCTTTTCAATCATCTTGTGTTCGTCTGTTAAATCTTCCGGGAAAAACGCTTCATTCGCTTCTAGCTGATTAACTAAGTATGAACCACCATAATTTCCGGTTTTAATAGTTGCCAATTTATTCACTCCCTCTATTGATGCTTAAAGTTCGCTTTTCTTTTTTCAATAAACGCCTGTACGCCTTCTTTAACATCATCGGTTTGAAAGACATCTGTAAAGAGGGTTGCCTCTCGTTCAATGCCATCTGTTAAAGTCATATCCAAGCCTTCGTCGACAGCTTGTTTAATCCTTGATAGTGACTGAAGTGATTTGTCAGCAATTTGATTTGCTAGACTCATAGCCTTATTCAACCCATCACCAGTTGGAACAACATGATTCACCAACCCTATTTTCTCGGCTGCGGCTGCTGTAATCGGTTCGCCGGAAAACATAAGCTCTTTGGCTTTTGCTTCCCCAACAAGCCGGGGCAGTCTTTGGGTCCCACCGCCACCTGGGAATAAGCCCAGCTTTACTTCTGGAAGACCTATTGTCGTATGCTCCTCGGCAATACGAATATCAAACGTTAATGCAAGTTCACAGCCACCGCCAAAGGTAAGTCCATCAAGTACCGCAATGGTTGGCTTTGGCAAGTTGTCCAGATTATTTAACATGTTATGCATTTCCATCACACCTGACCGCATATCAGGATTTCCAATCATGTTTGGAAATTCCTTTATATCCGCTCCAGCCATGAATGCCTTCGTTCCCGCAGTAGTAAGTACAACACATACCACTTCCGGATCAGCTTCCACATTTTCTGTAATCTCTTTTAATTCTTGTTGTACCTGTTGTCCCATAACGTTTAATGGTGGATTATCAATCGTTATTACCGCAATACCATTTTCTTTTTTAAAGGAAACGAGTTGTCCCATTTATTTCTCCCCTTTCGTATAGTCATACCAGCCCTTACCTGTTTTCCTGCCAAGATTTCCTGCTTTTACTTTTTCCTCTACCGATTTTGCCGGCTTGTCTTTTGGATCTCCTGTTTCCTGATAAAGCTGGAGGTTTCCGTAATATCCAACATCAATTCCAGACAGATCCATCAACTCGAATGGTCCAATCGGATGTTTTAAAGCCTTTTTGGTTATTAAATCAATTGCTTCAAAATCCGCATAGCCTTCCTCGTACAAGTAAAGTGCTTCTTTTGATATGGCAAATAGTAAACGGTTTGCGATGAAACCATAGATTTCTTTTTCCAATAATACGCCAGTCCGGCCAATCTGCTCACAAAAATTCATTGCTGTTTGTGCGGTTTCGTCTGACGTTTGGTCACTCTTAACCACTTCCACACAATCCATTACAAGTGGCGGAAAGAAGAAGTGCATATTTAGTACTTTATCAGGCCTGGTAGTAACCTCAGCAAGCTTGGAATTGACTATTGTTGAGCTATTTGTTGCAAGGATTGCTTTTTGCGGAGCAAGCTTTTCCAGTTCTGCAAATACCTCTCGTTTTACGTCCAGTTTTTCAACTACTGCTTCAATGACTAAGTCGGCATCCGCTACAGCTGCTTTTAGACTTGTTGTCGTATGAAGACTGGCAAAAGCAGCCTCTTTCTTTTCTTCGGTAACTTTCTCTTTAGTTACCCATTTTGCCATGTGTCCTTCCAACTGCTCTCTCGATTTGTCCAAGGCGCTTTCCTGAATATCCTGCAGATGTGTTTCGAACCCTCCAAGTACACTAAGCATAGCAATTTGATGGCCCATGGAACCTGATCCGATAACTGCAACCTTATGTATCGTTTTGTTCGTCATAGCCTTTCTCCTCCTTCGTTAAGACAGAGCTAATAGGGCCACTCATTCCGCCCTATTAACTCCGGATAATTACTTCTGTAAGCTTTCATCTCTAATTGCCCGTCGTAAAATCTTACCTACATTTGTTTTCGGAAGTTCATCCCGGAATTCGACTACCCGTGGCACTTTATAGGAAGCCATATTTTCTTTGCAATATGCGACAAGCTCTTCTTCATCACATTGCTTACCGTCTTTTAAAACTACCACTGCTTTAACGGTTTCTCCTCGATATGCATCAGGAATACCAATAACGACCGCTTCCTGAACGGCAGGATGCTCATAAATAACCTCTTCTACATCACGAGGATAAATATTAAACCCACTTGCAATAATCAGGTCCTTTTTACGATCAACAATATAGGCATAGCCATCTTCGTCCATACGGGCAATGTCTCCTGTGTATAACCAGCCATCACGAAGCGTGTTTGCCGTTTCTTCTGGCATATTCCAATAGCCTTTCATTACCTGTGGACCCCGAATGACTATCTCGCCCGTTTCACCAACAGGCACTTCCTCGGTTCCCTCTGCTAAATCAACAATTTTGTAGTCAGTAGACGGGATTCCAATGCCGATGCTGCCTGGTTTTCTTTCGGCAAATAACGGGTTGCAGTGTGTAACTGGCGCACTCTCAGAAAGACCGTAACCTTCCAGGATTTTAGCCCCGGTTTTTTTCTCAAAAGAACGCAGTAATTCACCTGGCATTGGAGCACTGCCACTGTTACAAATACGAATGCTGTCAATTCCATACGCTTCTGCTTTTGGATGACTTGTTAATGCTACATACATCGTCGGAACCCCCGGGAATGAGGTTGGCTTCAAATCCTTGATCGTTTGCAGCACTTCCTCCAACTCGAATTTTGGCAGCATGATACTTAGTGATCCGGTGTAAATGGAAAGATTCATGCAGGCTGTCATCCCAAACACATGAAAAAGAGGTATTACTGTGAGATAGCGGTCTTTCCCGGACTGAATTTCATCTTTAAAATATTCATAGACTTGCAGTGTATTAGTCAAAATATTACGGTGCGTGAGCATAACCCCCTTCGAACGTCCTGTCGTTCCACCAGTATATTGCAGTACAGCCAAATCTTCTTTCGGGTCAATTTCTACCGGCTCAGGTGGTCGCTGGGCTTGTTTCAGAAAAGCTGTGAACCCTACTGCCAAACTATCCTCGGTGTCACGTCCTTCCAGGTTTACTTTAATCACGCGCTTAACAGATGTGTTATCGATAATTTGGTTCAAGACGGGAAGTAATGGTTCATAGATAACAATCGTTTCTGCCCCTGAATCGGTTAATATATGCTCAAGTTCCTTTCCAACGAGCATTGGGTTGACCTGTGTAACTGTTCCACCAGCTTGTAATGTTCCATAGTAACTTATGACGTAATGCGGGCAGTTTGGAAGCATGAGTGCTACGCGATCTCCCTTACTGAGGCCATCTTGCTGAAGAGATGAAGCAAATGCTCCTGTTTGGGTTCCAAGCTCCTTATAGGTAATTTCTTTTCCATAAAAATATAGTGCCTGATGATCGCCATAATTGGCAATTGTGTTCTTTAGCATATCTGGGACGGAGTCATTTGGTATTTCTAGCTCCTTCTTAATATGCTCTGGGTAGTGCTTTAACCAAGTTCTATTCATTAGTCTTCCTCCCCTTATTTTGATAACGCTTACATTAAACTTATTCGTTGCTTGAACATTTTACGATAGGTTGTTATCTAGAAGTTTCTTGCTATTAATACTGCTACGTAATTTGGAAAAATACTTGAGTGCTATGACTCCGCTCCGGAAATACACTACGCTTTCCGCGGGCAACGCTTCAGCTTCCTCGGAAGCAAAAACCGCTTCCTGCGGGATCTTCAGCTGTTGCTATTCCCGCTGGAGTCTTCGTGTATTTCCTGCGCCGGGTTTTGTGTCACTATATTTTTAACCATTTAAACCAGCAGCTGCAATTTGCGAGACTCCTGTGGGACAGCGAGGAGCCCATTGAAAAATATCTCGTGCTGTTCCTATAGAAGTCTACGTATTCTGCCTCCACTGATAGAGATTTCCTGATTAATAAGCAGTTATTTTCCATAAGATTAACGTCGTAGAGTTATTCTAAGCTGCGGAAAATTGCGAGACTCCTATGGAAACGGAACAGTCTGAAGACCCCGCAACGAGCGGTTTTTGTTCGTGAGGAGGCTGAAGCGTTCCCCATGGAAAGCGAGTATTTTTCCGCAGCGTTGGATTAGCACTCATCTTATAAAGGATGAAAGGAAACTATCATAAATTGCTGTCAAACTCCAACAACAAATCGAAAAGTACCCTACGATGATACTATGGAATTAAAACGAGTTTTCCTTTCGTTTTTCTTCCTTGCATTAAAGCATGAACATTTGCAGCATCTGCCAATGGAAATGTTCCACCAACCGTCAATTCAAGCTCTCCTTTTTGTACGTACATTAAAAGTTCACTTAGACTATCTTGGAAAAGCTTAGGCTTTCGCATGATTTGCGGCAGGAAAAATCCGACAACAGATTGATTGCGTTTCATTAGTACACCTGGGTAAAATTTTGCCTGTTCACCACTTGCTGCACCATAAATCACCAGACGGCCAAAAGGCGCTAAACACTCAACTGTTTTATGAAAAACTTCACCTCCGACCATTTCCAGTGCGACATCAACACCTTCTCCACCCGTTAAGTCTCGAACTTCTTCTTCCCAATCTTCCTTGGTATAATTAACAGCATGATCTGCACCCATCTGCTTTGCAAATGCCAATTTCTCCTGATTGCTGGCAGTGGCGATTACCTTCCCTGCTCCAAATAACTTTGCAAGCTGGACAGCCAATGAACCAACCCCACCAGCAGCCGCATGGACAAGAACTGTTTCCCCTTCTTCTAAACGGCCCATCGTTTTTAAAATATGATAGGCACTCAACCCTTGTAATGGAAGGGCGACTGCACGTTCAAATTCCACACCATCTGGCACAGGAATTACTGATGTTGCCGGTACAACTGCATATTCTGCATAGCCTCCAGATTCAATCAGCGCTACAACCCTTGCACCTTTTTGTATACCTTTTACATTGGACCCAACATCGCTTACCACCCCTGCAACCTCTGCACCCGGGGTAAACGGGAGGTTGGTTGGTACTACATATTGCCCTTCACGCCTGGCAGTGTCTGCATAATTAACACCTATTGCTTTCACTTCAATTAATACGTCATCTTCACTGAATGTTGGTGCTTTCGTATCAATAACCTTCAGCACATCTGGTCCACCATATTCGTTAAATTGTACTGCTTTCATAACTATAGCAATCCTCCATATAAAATTAGTCTTCTGCAACAATTGTTTTGCCGTCAAATAACCTTGGCACAACGGACAATAAGCCCTTTCTGCTAACAAATTCCACTTCATTTTCTACACCATATGCAGCCATCATTTTTCCTACATGTGATTGACGAAGCACATTTTCTGCCTGATCACTCAAATTTTCATAAAACAACTTTGCTGCCAAGGCACTGTCCGTTAAATCTACCTGTTCATGGCTATAGCCATTTACAAGCTGATCAATAAAATATCCCGCTCCATAAAAGTCCTCGATGCAAAATGAATTGTTGGATCCGGAACAGACAACGACAATCGATTCATTGTCATACCTTTCAATTAAGCGACGGGCGACTGCCTCACCATTTAACAAGGATGCCATATATACTTTTTTGGCAGATGCAGCTTTACGAATTGCTACGGTTCCGTTCGTTGTTGACAGCACCACCTTTTTTCCCGCTATATGGTTCTTAAGATATAATGGAACAGGGTCCAAAAATCCCTTAATCGTTATGCCATCACGCTCTCCAACAAGACAAACATCATCTTTTTCTATTGCTTCCGCTTCTTTTAAAGCTTCCTTTTCATTCAATACTGGCGTTACCTGTTTTGCTCCATATGCCAGACACGTCGTAATCGTTGACGTGGCAAGCAGCACGTCAAACACGACAGCAATTTTATCCTCTTTCATTTGCAGATCATCGATTTCTTCTTTTTTCCAGAGAAGATGCACCTTCACAATCCGTCACACACCTTTTGAAGTATGCAACGCATATTGAATTAGGTTGGATACAAATTTATCAAATTGAGAAAATCTCGAATCATTTGTCTGGCCCTGCTTGTACCGGAAATAAATCTGCTGACAAATTACTGCAAGCTTAAAGTAGGCGAATGTCTGGTAAAAGTGAATACTAGAGACATCACGACCGCTTTTCTTTGCATAGTCCTCGATAAACTCCGTACGGGTGAAAAAACCATCCATTACGGTCACGGGAGGCTCACCAAGTCCTTTTTTCAATAGTTCCGGATCACCTGCTTCTATCCAATAACTCATGGCTGCCCCAAGATCTGCCAATGGATTGCCAACAGTAGTCATTTCCCAGTCAAACAATCCCGTCATTTTACTAAAATCTTCGGAAAACATAGCATTGTTCAGTTTGTAATCGTAATGAATAATCGTTGGGCTAGGCGATACCGGAATATTATCCGTAAGCCAGTTTGTTAACGCTGCTACCCCTGGTACATCATCCGTCTTTGAACGATCGTACCGCTTAATCCATCCCTTCACCTGACGCTCCATAAAACCATCTGGCTTAGCAATGTTGACGAGACCGGTTTTTGTGTAATCTATTTGATGCAGCTCTACCAATTTGTCGACCATCAGCTCCGAAACTTTGCGCCCCAATGCCTTATCATATGACACGCCCTCAGGAAATTCAGTATCCAGTACAACCCCCTTTCTTCGTTCCATGATAAAAAAGGGACTTCCAACAATGTCCATATTATCCGAAAACACATGAGGCTTTGGTGCTGTTGGATATGATGGATGTAATCCCGACAACACCGTATACTCCCGCTCCATATCATGTGCCTTTGGGGCAACTGGACCTAATGGCGGCCTGCGCAATACTGCTTCCCAGTCATCAATGCGTAATAAATATGTCAAATTGGAGTGGCCTGCACCAAACTGTTCAACTTCAAGCGGTCCATCCGGAACTCCTGCGATATTTTCCCTAATAAATTTAACTAGTGGATCTTTATCAAGTTCTTCACCATTCCGGACGCGGATTGTATCTTTAAAGCCGGATTTCATCTCAGTCATCTCCCTTCATATGCGCCTGCAGCTTATCCTTGAATGACTCCGGAATCGCTATTGTTTGCTCTGCATGTACGTCAAAATAAACAAGTACTACCTCACCTCTAGCAATCAATTCTCCGGATTCACTCTCCGTCATCGTACTTGTCAGCGTTATACTCTTCGTTCCAATCTTTAATACCTCTGTGGCGACTTTGAGTGTCTTTCCAAAATATCCTTGCCTGATAAAGTCGCACTTTGCTGTGACCAGCATAAAAGCAAAATCACCAGTTTCAATATCAATTCCAAGCTTTTTCAAAAAATCAATTCTTGCCTCTTCCATATAAATAAAATAACTCGCATTGTTAATGTGGCCTAACAGGTCTGTCTCACTGACACGGACTTTTATATCCAAAACATCCACCTAGCTCACCTCCTATTGCTCTATCCCTTTCAGAATCATATCTACATAGATTTCCACCAGATCATCAATGGACACTTCTCCATCTGGCTTATACCACTGGTAACTCCAATTTGTAATACCTAAGATCCCAAACGTAACCATATCTGTCCGCAAACCTTTACGGAATTCACCTTGCTGAACACCCTCATTAACCGTCTTTTCGATATTCAGGCGAAACTGATCCCGCTTCTTTTTAATATTTTCAATGTTTTCATTAGCCAAATGCCTCACCTCACGGAAAAACACCCGTGCACTTGGCCCTTTATCAGCAATGTCTGTTACCAGTAACCGGATTGTCCTGCTTAATTTCTCTTTTTGTGATAGATCTTGATTGTCTAAAATAAGCTGCTGCCTTTCTAATAGATTGGTAATGTAATCAGAGTGAATGTCCATTAACAGCTGCGCTTTACTTGAAAAATAATAATAAAATGTGCCTTTGGTCACCTCCAGCACATCGACAATATCCTGGATTGACGTTTGACTGAATCCTTTTTTCTCAAAAAGTATAATACTCTGTGTTGTTATTTTTTCTTTCATACTATAATCCTCGCTTGTTTGATATATTTTAACTCTTTTCGTAATACTGTTGCTCTCTAGCCACGCAGTTGGAATATACTCGCTTTCCGTGGGCTCACCACGAGCCTCCTCGCTCGCAAAGAACGCTCCCTGTGGGGTCTCTTAGGCTCGCTGTCCCACAGGAGTCTCGCATATTCCAACTGCTGGTTTAAATGGTTTGAAATCTTGTTTTTATCATCACAACATGCATTTATTTTTTTGAATAAGTGAACAAAACCCAGCGAAGGAAATATACGGAGACTCCTGTGGGAGCAAAGGCCTAGGTGAGACCACTGAGTGCGTTAGCACGAAGAGGGCTCAACAGCCGCCCACGGAAAGCGTAGTGTATTTCCGGAGCGATGTCATCGCACATAAATTATTTTAATTTTGTGTCACAAACATCAGTCTTCTAGAAAACAGCCAACTTTTATAGAGCATGTGCACCGCCATCGACTGACAGAATATCACCGCTAACATAATCCGATGCCTTTGATGCCAGGAATAATGCCGCCCCTTTTAAATCAGCATCACTTCCCAGCCGGTTCAACGGCGTTCCTTCTAAAATTTTATCTTTTCCCGAATGAATTAATCCTTTCGACATTTTTGTCGGGAAAAAGCCTGGTGCAATGGCATTTACGTTAATATTGTGCTGTCCCCATTTCGTTGCCAAATCCTTTGTAAACGTCATAATTGCTCCTTTACTTGTATTGTAGCCGATTGTGTCCATATACCTTGGATCTGTTCCGCCAAAGCCAGCAATCGAGGCGATGTTGATGATTTTACCGCCTTCCTGTTCAATCATTACTTTGCCAACTTCCTGACTCATTAAAAACGTCCCCGTGACATTGACGTTCATGACCTTTTGCCATGCTTCAATCGGCATATCCACAACAGGAGCGCCCCACGTAGCACCACTATTGTTCACCAGAATATCAATCGATCCAAAGTGTGCCTTTGTTTTTTCAACTACTTTTTTAACATCGTCCTGGTTTGTAACATCACAGCTGAATGCCAGTGAATCAACACCTAATTTCTTCAGCTCCTCACTCATTTCCAAGCATGCTTCAAGTTTACGGGAGCACACGACAACATTAGCGCCTGCTTCTGCTAAGCCCTGGGCAATTTGCGCCCCTAGTCCACGTCCTCCACCAGTAACAATTGCCGTTTTTCCTTCCAGTTTAAAAAGTTCTAGTACATTCATGATACTTTCCCTCCATTATTAGTGCGTGTTCAAAAAGGAGGATGAAAATGACCGAGAAGTTCGAGGCAGCGTAGCTTTGAGTAGCGGAATGTATGCTTTTAATACATGAGCAACGGAAAAGCAAGCTAACGACGAAATTCGATGCGTCATTTTTACCGGAC
>JBDNGJ010000170.1:0-17831 GCA_041689365.1 Virgibacillus sp. | reverse complement strand
CTTTGGCTAAGAGGCAATGTCACGACAAGCATTGATTAATTTACAGGATATAGTGAGAGCAACACCCAGCGTAGAAAATACATGGAGACTCCTGCGGGAAAAGCAACAGCTGAAGATCCCGCAGGAAGCGGTTTTTGCTTCCGAGGAAGGTGAAGCCGTTGCCCGCGGAAAGCGGAATGTATTTTCGAAGCGATGGAGTAGTACTCAGCTATTTTTTCCATGTTAGTACGCAGTTTATATCAACTACGTATTAGATCTAACAATTAAAAATGAACGTTTAACATCCTATCCTGTTACTATTCACCTTTAAAGTGGAAAGTTATAGTTATGTCCCAGCCTCTTTCGTTATTCCCATACAATTAAAACTGCCTCATCACGCACGTTTCTTCATTAGCCACAGGAAGTATGGTGCACCAATTATCGCAACAAGAATCCCTGAGGGTATCTCATTTGGAGCTAATAACGTACGACTAAATAAATCAGCTATTACTAGCAGTGCACCACCGATTAAAATCGTAACTGGCAGCAAGCGCTGGTTCGACGGCCCTACAAGTAATCGAGCAGCATGTGGTGCAATCAAGCCAACAAATCCTATTGCCCCCACTGCAGCCACACTGAATGCAGCCAGTAATGTTGCAATTAGAGCTAACTGAAACCGGGCAGACATTAAATTTAACCCTAATCCTTTAGCAGTATCATCACCTAAGGACAATGTATCAAGCACACGGATTCGTACTAACAATAACGGGAACAAAACCACTACAGGCCAAATAAGGAAATCAAGTAATTCCGACCACCCTCTGGCATAGGTTGTCCCAGATAGCCATGTAAGCGCCGAAGCAACTCCCATATCAGCCTGAACAACTAATATCTGGATAATAGCTGAACCAAACGCAGAAACACCTATTCCAAGCAAGGCCAATATAGTAGGCTGAAATTGCGCGCGTATCGCCAAAATCATAACGAATACAAAAAATACAAATGAACCAGCCATTGCTCCAATCGGAACCCAAACCGCAGACACGCCAAACACATACATTGTAAGCAGTGCTCCAACTCCTGCTCCTGAAGTAATTCCGATAACGGATGGGTCTGCTAAAGGATTTCGTAATACACCTTGAAAAATTAATCCACTAACAGCCAGCACCATTCCACTAAGCAACGCGACGAGTGCCCTAGGCAAACGTAAATCCAGTATCAGACCAAGCATGAAATCATTTGATTCACCAAAAAACGTATTCCATAACAGTATCGGTTCAAACCCATAATTTCCAGATGCCAAACTTACGATCATAGTAAGGATAATAATACCAATCAATAAAGGGATGATAGCCTTTAGTGACATACTCATTGTTGTTTTCCCAGCCATCACTGCTGAATTCTCTTCCCCATATTTTGACCTTTTCATCCGTAATACCAAATAAATCAGCCACGGTGCCCCAATAAGCGCTGTAATTGCACCAACAGGCAGTTCCGAAAATGATGGGTCAATTATCCGCGCTAATATGTCAGCAAACAGAAGTACATTTCCTCCCCAGATAAAAGAGGCAATAACTAACGGCAAATGCTTTCGATAGCCGATTAACTTTATAATATGTGGAGCCACCAGACCAACAAAGCCAATTGGTCCAACAACACTTACCGTTACCGACGTTAGTAAAACAGCTGCAACAATCGAAACGAACTTAACGACGTTCACATTTTGCCCCAACGCAACAGCAACATCATCACCTAATGTCAGTGTATCCAATTTGAATGTGAATCCCATAATCACCACTAAACCAATTGCTACAAATGGTAAGGAAAAATTTACACCGCTCCAGTCATTTTGTACAAGCGTACCAGAGCCCCATAAAAATAACCCTGCTGTTTCATTTTCATAAAAAATCTGCAATAAACTTGTCAAGGAAGAAAACAGAAATGTCACAATCATTCCAGCTAAAACCATGCGTACTGGCGTGGCACTGTTACCACCTGATAATATGAACACAATGAAAAAGGTTAAAATACCGCCTAGAAACGCGACAATAATTCCATTTCCCAGTAATGCCGATGGGAAGAACACCGTACTAAAGATTACTGCAAAATAAGTCCCGGAATGAATTCCTAATGTACTTGCAGATGATAATGGATTCTTGGTCACTGTTTGCAGAACAACACCAGCAACTGCAAGCGCACCCCCGGCAATAATGCCCATGACCGCACGTGGCAGTCGTAACGTACGAATCGTATGATGCTGTAATGTATCTTCCGGTGCAAAAATTGAATCAATAATTGTACCTGTTGGAATGGATACACTTCCCTGATTTATATGTATAAAGGTTAATATGCATAAAAGCGCGGTTCCACCCCCAAAGGTGAGAACCGCAATCATAGATTTTCGTAATGCCTCATTCATCAAATCACTCTTTTACCATAGCATCGACTAATTGTTTTGTTAAAACTTCTGCTGATAATACACCACCAAATGTCCACGTATCACCTGGCAATTGATGGGTGTTACCATTTTTGACAAAGCTTAAATTTTCCCAAACTGGATTTCCTTTAAGCTGATTTTCAAAAATATTATCTTCTTCCTGTACAATATACAGGAATTGGAGATTATCCTCCTGAAAATTTTGCAGTGCTTCTACTGTGACTTCACTATACCCGTATACTTCTGTTTTATCTGTTGAATAAGCATTCTCAAAGCCAAGTTTACTCATTAATTTGGCAACGATAGAATTCTCAGTGAACAATCTTATTGTCGGCGTATTTTGTGCTGTGAATGCCTGTGTTGCAACATATTCCGAACCTTCCAGCCCCGCATCAGCTACACGCTGCTTTTGTTCATCGATAAAGTTATTTAGGTCTGTTACCGCTTGCTCTGCTTCATCCTCTTTGTTAACTATTTTAGCAACCGTGTTCAATTCGTCAACCATATTCTGATAATGGTCCTGTACAGCTTCTTCCCCATATGGAGCAAACGTAACAACCGGAGCAATTTCTTTTAATTTATCCAGGTACTGTTCATGACGGAATTTAACCGCAATAATTAAGTCTGGATTTAATCGGGAAATAGCTTCCAGATTTGGTTCCTGGCGTGTGCCCACATCTTTAACACTTTCATCAAATTCCTTATCGATATTTACCCATTGATGAAAGCCATCCAAATCGGCAACACCAACTGGCTGAACACCTAGCGCCAAAAGATTTTCTGCGTAAGACCACTCTAGTGCAACTATTTTTTTAGGTGTCCCTTCAATTGTTTGTTCACCTAAAGCATCCTGGATTTTTACTTTACGCTCATCATTTGAGCTATTATCCTCATTCGTATTATCATCATCACTGTTTCCACTGCAAGCAGCTAAGATTGATACTATTAAAATTAACATGAAAATGGCTAATTTCTTCATTTGAATCACTCCTTTATTCTGTTTGAATCCACTCGATGGAGTTACTTATAGGTGTCCGTCCACGATTACGCGGGATTCTGTTAGGATACCCAATCTGAACAACAGCTATTAATCGGTGTTCAGTTGGTGATAAACCAATATCTCTTATAAATTCTTCATCCAAAAGTGTCGGTTTTGCTGTCCACATCGTACCTATTCCCTCCGACCAGGCAGCTAACTGAAAATTTTGGATGAATGAACATACAGCAGCATAGTTTTCATCATCCAAATATCCGCCATCATCCTCTTTATCCATGTAGATAAGAGCGTGGTGTGGTACGGAATTGAAAAATCGATCATACTTTTGTCGTGCTTTCTTCAACTTCTCACCTGAAAGTGTGTTTAAATATCCAAATCGTATGTAACTATCCACAATTTTTTCACCAAAGGCAGATCGAGCTTCATCTTCATAAATTTTAATTCTCCATGGTTCCTTTAAGTGATGATTCGGAGCATATGCTGCATGGTCAAATAATTTAATAAGTAAATCTCTATCTACTTTTTGTTCTTTGTAATCAAGGATCGTGCGCCGGCCACGCATTACTTCAAACAGATCGATCTTTCTCACCCACTTCAAATTTGCTAATTGATAAAGATTATCATTATCACCTATAATACTACGTTGTATCCTGAACACTGTCAAGAAAATTTTTTAGCTATTAGCCATCTCTACAAATTTATTTTCATAGTATCGTTTTTTCTTTGTATTGTTAATGTTATTAAAAAATGCTATTACATCACCTAATGCATTTTCCAGCAGCTCACGGTCCTTTATCAGTTCAAGGCGCTCAATTGCTCTTTCGTAATTTTTGGATGCATCCAGGAGATTGCTTCCTTCCATATGTTGGAGACAATAAGCGTATTGCATATGAATCATACCTAACTGTCGATGAGACGGAAATTGCAGATTATTATATGTTTCAATTGCATCCTTATAATAGGGAACTGCCTCATTAAGCTCTGATTTGTCAAAGTAATAGTATGCCATTTCTGTTAATGCCTCAGCATGTGCTATCGTATTTACTAATGAGGAGTCCTCAAGAAGCTGTAATGCTTCTTCCAAATATGGATACGCCTGTTCATTTTCATCTTTACTGCCGTATGTTTTAGCAATACTTACAAGGCTTTTAATTTTAAGCTCTTCATTATCATTACCCGCCATTTCGATCACTTTTTTGAGGTATGAAATCGATTCATCTCCTTCATTTTGCATCGAATAAAGCATCCCAATTTTAAAATGAATATATAAGGTCATATACTTGTCCCGGTTATCATCTGCCTCAAAATAACCCAGCCCTTTTTGGAAATACTTCACAGAGCGCACCAATTTTTCGAGCTTTTCTTCCACTTCAGCCAATACCAAATAGCCCCGTGCAAGTTTTATTCGATCGGCCTCTTCTTCCTCCTCCATCTGTTTAATAGCAGCGGTCATAATTCTGCGTGCCAATTTATAGTCACACATAAATGCGAGTTCACCGAGCAACATTAAATCGCTGTCTTCATTCGTATATAATTGAGCGATTATTTCGGATGCTGCCTTGCTTTCGCCAATTTCAGCGTGACAAATCGCCTCAACCGTCCATAACTTTTGAACTAGAGCTGTATGTAATTCATTATTTTCCCGTAACGTTTTCGACTTGGACAAGACGTTCGGATAGTGTCCACGTTTAAACTCGTCCAAAATCTGCACCAAATCATCTTTATAGTCATCTGACACTTTATCGTTGAATAGTTCTTCTAAATTTAGAATATCCATAACCAAAACTCCCCTCTATGATTAAATATTAACCAAAAATCATGTTAAAATAAAGCTAAAGGGGTGTTATTGGCATGATTATTTATTATGACAGCTATTGTAAAATGTGCACAAGTTCGTCACTATTCTGGAAAAAGATAGATTGGAGGAACAAGCTTTCATTTGAATCGTTCCGTACACTTGAAAATTACCCAAAAGCAATGGAAGAAAGCCTGCATGTATATCATCAGAAAAAATGGTTTGAGGGTTTTGATGCCGTTATGGAAGTATCCAGAAAGTTGCCGCTAATGTGGCTTCTTCTTCCCTTCATGCATCTATTCAAATGGATTGGACTGGGCAAATTTATTTACAAAAAAATCGCCAAAAATAGGAGGCTTGTGCCCGTCAACCAATGTGACCATGATGGATGCAGAATAGATTCAAAGTGATTCTGAGGACAGGATCCTGATAATCATTTTACCTTCATCAGCTGAAGCCCGAATAAGAATTGGTTGTCGGTAATTATTCTTAAAGACAAAGTCAGGACCGTACCAGCTAACTGTTGCATCACGTCCTGGCGGTACATAAGGAACACTTCGGCTGTGTGAATATCGCTCAATTATCTGGACACCTTTCAGTTCTACCGCATTGTATAACGTTGAAGAAACCTGGCATATTCCTCCACCAATGTCTTCTGCCAGTTCACCTTTTACGATAACAGGTGCTCGCTTGTATCCTCTTTCTTTCGTTCTTTTGCCAACTATATTGTTAAAGGAAAACCTTTCTCCCGGAAAAACAACATTGTTATTTATTGCTTCAGCTGCTAGCACAATATTATGTGACCTCTCTTTATTATTCTCTTTAAAATAAGTAATATAACTGCCGATTTCCTTTTCACGAATTTCTGCAAGTAACTCACTATCAACACGAGGATAAACTTTTTGTCTGGGAAGACTTATTTCCTCTCTGCTCCCACCGTAAAAATAATCCTGAAAAAGCTGTCGGAATTTAATACGGTCAAGCCTTGTCCCCGGTTTTTCCTTAACAATATTACCGTCATCATCCAGTTTAGCATTTACAGGTTTTTTGTATATTTTTTCACCTAAGACATCCATTTCAAGTTCCAGCTTTTGATCATTTACAAATAGCCTATCCACATAGGTTAACGAAAAGTCACTTCTTAATAACTCCCCTACTGGTTTTTGATCATTGGTTATCGTTAGTGGAGTTGAAGCTAATAAAAAAGACAAGATAACGGTTAACAAATAACCACCTCCCGTCTTAGTATTCGATAGATAAGTAAAAACATGTAACAATAAACTGTCTTAGTGTTGTTTTCTAAGAAAGATAAATTGCAAAAACCACAAGCGAAATTACAATCGTAACCGTGTAAATGACAAGTTGCAGGGGGAGATTTGATTTCAGCGATGATGACTCATATTCATGTGAGCGCCTCAACTGATCTTCTACACTGTCTCCTTCTTCTTCATATTTTTTCATCTTATTTTCCTCTTGTTTAAACACTATTAATGTCCCAACCAATGCAACGACAAAAAGAAATGCCAGCAAAATAATAAGTTCAATATTCACGAAAAAACCTCCTCTGATAACTCTACTATAAATCATTAGCACTATGTAAACAGTGATATCCCTCACAGTTATAAAAAATTAAATTAAAAAACCACCCTGCCGCTTAAGCAGAATGGTTTTTGATTTGTTCATCTAAAATCTCTTGAATCTTCAAGGTTACGTGTCGCTACCGTATACCCGATAATTGATGCAATTGTAATCAATAATACATATAATGTTCCATTTTTCATAAAAATGTCCCTCCTCATTTATTTAGAGCATGCGTAATTTACCTTTTTTCAAGATAAGTTTAGGTCCGCCAAGTAAGAACAGGTAGCGGTTGTCAATCACTTTTTTCATTGCAGTAGCAGGTGTACCATAAAGCAGACGCTCAGAGAAAACAGTTCCCATTGCATCACTTTCACCAAGGGAAGCTACTGTACCTTTGTCATCAAATGTAAAGCTTTCTAATGGTTCATTACGAAGCAGTCCTTTTAAGTTTGCAGCACATGTATCAGCATGCTGCATTGCAGCTTGTGCAGTTGGTGGGAATGGACGACCTTCCTCTTTATTCATTACCCAGGCACAATCCCCAATAATGAAGATATTCTCTTCACCTGGTGCACGAAGATCAGACTCAACGGTAACTTTACCTTTTGTTATTTCAAATCCTGATTTGCCAAGAATAGAATTACCGGTAACACCGCCTGTCCATACGATAGTTCCAGCTTTAATCTCTTCCCCATCATCTCCAATTACAAAGCTGTTCTTCTTACACTCGGAGATTTTGGCACCTTCTCGAATCTCAACACCACGACTTTCCAGTGACTCTTTAGCGTATGCTACTAAATCATCATTAAAGCCAGGTAAAATTCTTGGTGCAGCTTCCACATTAACGATACGTGCTTTACTGCGATCAATATCATATTTTTTGCAAAGCTTCGGTACTTGTTCAGCAAGTTCACCAACAAATTCGATGCCAGTGAAGCCACCACCGCCGACAAGAATTGTTAAATCATTTTCATTCTTCTTGTCTGAAGAACTGTATTTAGCAAATTGATATTCAATATGTTCGCGAATCATACGGCTTGATTCGATGTCTGTAATGGAAAATGCATTCTTTTCCATACCCTTAATTCCAAATGTATTTGTTTCAAAACCGAGTGAAATAACAAGGTAGTCATAAGAAACTTCACTATTTTTCAATACAACACGGTTCTCTTCTTTTTTCACTTCAGTAACTTCATCATAAATCAGACTTACACGGTTTGGGTTAATCACATCACTAATCATCATTCTTGCCTGATTCTGATTTCTTGTACCAGCTGCAACCTCATGTAGCCAGGTTGTTTGATAGTGATAGTTATGTTTATTTACCAATACTATCTCCGCTTCATCTGGTCCTAGTTTTTGCATTAATCGTTTGGTCGTCATCATGCCTGCATAACCAGCGCCAAGAACGACTATTTTTGGTTTATTCATATAATATCCACCTTCCTCAAATAGTAAAATAGCAATTTCATACGAAAAATCATATAAAATGCAGGAAAAACCTTATGTTCACTTCCTCTATAATATCAAAGTTTTAGTAAATAGGCTAACAAATCTATGTTTCACACCGGTATTCTTTCTGACACTCCCACAGCTAAAGCAGTAGGGTTCTGAATCCATTGTCCTTCTTCCGACCGGCAGCCACAGTTCATATGCTCGGCGTTTAGGGTAGTTCAGAACACTGAGACAATTTCCTTCAGAACTTTCACGGCCAAAGCAACTTCTGTTACCATGAACGGCCGCATCTTTTGGCTCTCACAAGTCCGGTGGTATCACACCGCCTATAGAATCGTCAATTATTTACTGTGATGCCTGAATTGAGTATCATCTTTTTTTCATTTAAGATGCGTTGGATTTCCTGTTGATGCAAATTTTGAAACAGTGGAAAGGTTTCACGGCATGTTTCGATTTGTTTTTGTTCCTGCCTTATTGGCATTCATCAAAAAAAAGGCCGAATAGAGATCACGCTGCACTTTCGTATCCTCATCTATCACATGCCAACGCTGTGATAATGATTTTTTGTTCGTTTCGTTTCGAATATGACAATATGCTTTGAATGTTTGCGTATTGACGCTAACAAAGGCACCGCCAAGCCGGCTCACTTTTTCTTTGAGGATGGTGATAAACATGGATGGCGCCCGATGAACTAGCGTCTTTCCAAAGCGTTTTTTTCGACTATACTTGCCTGTCTTTTTCGATATTTCCGTTTTCTTCTTACGCTTTTGAAGTGCTTTGAAATTCATGGTCTCCACATAAAAATGATGACCAAGACCTAGAAGTGAGTTCGCTAATGTTTGGTGGGAGAGCTTTCGTATCACCGCTTGTTTTCGATACAGCTCTTTCAATTGACTGCGATACTTCAGATAATGATTCGAATATGTCCATGATTTCTTCCCCTTCTTTATCGTTCCGTCTGCATGAAAGTGTTGTGGATTCATCGTCCGTTTCGAACGGTCCATTTTTCGTTGCAGCAATCGAATCTTACCGGCCAATTGCTTCACCTGTTCAGCCAAATTGAACAAGGCTACTTTCGTTAACGAGGAGACAGCTAAACTGGAAGTACCAATATCTAAACCAACATCGCCCTTCCCAAGCTTCCTATTTTTATTCGGTGGATATCCGCTAATGACCAAATTGGCGAAAGTACGCGTTTTTCCTCTAATTTCTTTCTGGACAATCCGAACATATTTAACCCGGTAGACAGCTTGTACCGTTTTCTCTATACCCTTTGAAGTGACTGTATACGAAAAAGGAGTCCTCTGATCAAGGTGTTGGATGACTTCTGAAATGTAGGCATCTTTGCTGTTGATTATTAGGGGTGTAGAAAGATCTTTATATACGATAAAACGATCCACATACCGGTATCATTTGTTTTCCCCTCAAAACTTGTCATATCCCCTTTTCGGATAAACTGCATGGTTTTGGCTTGGCCAAATAATTTTTTACGAAAGGTGAACCAGGCTCGTGAGGCAATCTTTTGAGCTACCGCTGCATTCACACGATTTTGGAAGTGTTTACGAACAGGCTTCACCCAATTGTGGGAAGCATATTCGGTTAACTGATATTTTTCTCGCAGAACCTTAAACTTTTTGTTGAGCAATTTTTTTCATTCATCAGTAAGGCATTATCTTTATCTGTATGTAGCTTCTTGGAGACACCTTTATATTGTCTGATGAGCTTTTTATATTGTTTTTCCCGTTTCATTTGTTCCTCTAATTTCAGGTATTGACCGAGAATTGTATTATAGATAACCCCACAAATTTCCAGTTCATCAGAAGCTACAGCAAATATACTTGGCCGAGATGCTAATTCAAGTGATAACACGAAGCTTGGTGATTGATTTTTAGTCACCGAAAACACTCCTTATCGAACATATGTTTTTATTTATTTCCCCCCTTTCAACTACTTAAATCAAGTGTTTGCGCAAGATTTTTTTATTTTCTAAAATAATTTCGTGCGACTTGTTTCATCCCTCGCTTAAAAGCGATGGGCATTCTCGTTCGTGAAAATTTGTAATAATGATGAAAGTCATTCTATAATTATATGGAGGTGGATTATGGAGAAGATTAAAATTTATCAAGATGACAAATCTGTAAAAGAATTATGCAATGCTGATCCGCAAATGAATAAACTTGTACAAATTATTGGAAATATCGAAGTTGGTATGCGCCTTGACTTTTTTAAATCAATGGTTCGTTCAATGATCGGACAGCAAATTTCAGTACAGGCAGCAAACGCTATATATACAAGGCTTGAATCGCTTATGGAAAATAACATTACAGCTGTCTCCATTCTTAAAACATCTGAGGAGCAATTGCGTTCAATCGGTTTATCAGCACGAAAAGTTATCTATTTACGTGATCTGGCTGAAAAGGTTTATCATAACGAAGTTGATTTACAAAAGTTGCATAAACTTGATAATCAGACAGTTATTAAACAATTAACAAGTATTAAAGGTATCGGAAAATGGACAGCTGAAATGTTCCTTATTTTTTCATTAGGCAGAATGAATGTGTTGGCAATAGATGATATTGGTATCCAGCGGGGAGCAAAATGGCTTTATGAAGTTGAAAAGTCAGAACGCCGAAAAATTTTAGTCGACAAACAACCGGTTTGGAGCCCCCACCTGACAATTGCATCATTTTATTTATGGGAAACTGTGCATTTGGATTTAGTAAAAAAGCATTATTCGATAGAAGATATTGGAGGAGAATAATCATGCATAATAAAAGTGAAATCAAAGCGCTATACCAGGAAATGATTGACGGATGGAACACGAGAAATGCCCATGATATGGCAGGACAGTTCACCGAATCCGGCGAATCGATTGGGTTTGATGGCAGTCTGATGTCGGGGCAAGATGAAATGATTGCGCAGCTAAGCGGAATATTTAACGAGCACCCCACCCCACCATTTGTAACGAAGGTTAAAGAAGTACGTTTTGTCGGAGAGGATACCGCAATCTTACGCGCAATTGTAGGGATGGCGCCACCAGGCCAGACAGAACTGAACCCTGAATTAAATGCCTATCAGACAATTGTGGCGGTTAAGCAACCACAGGAATGGAAAATTGAACTGCTTCAGAATACACCTGCACAGTATCATGGCCGACCAGATCTGGTTCAAGAGATTACCGAAGAACTGAAGTCTAAAATGTGATATTACAGAAACTTCGATGATAAAAAGCAACAAAACTTTCAAAAAGAACCTATTAGAAAACTAGGCTTATCGCCAAACCTTAACATAGATAAGCCTTAGTTGCACTTATGCAGTAAGAAAGGATTTATAGTTTTGTATGAAAATAACTCTCAACTTGATTTTAGCGGACACAGGAGACGCTATTTCTATATAAAAGTAATCTTTTCGATATTATCCGGACACAGAAGCCCTTATTTTAAATATATCATGATTATTTAACTGTATTCGTGTGAAATAAGGTCTCTGGTGTCCGCTAAACCTCAAAATTGCTATATGAAAAATAATTTTCATGATAAATAGTGGTTGCCCATTCGGCAGCCATGGTGGTTTCTTAACTGCAAATTAAAGGGAATGCAGATTATTTTTCAGCATTCCCTTTATGTTAACTATACTGGTCTTACTGTCACTTCATTAACATTCACATAATCCGGTTGTGTAACCGCATATACAACGGCACGTGCGATATCATCTGCTTCTAACTTTTTCCGATCAGAATTGGAGGCTTTCTTTTTAAGATCTTCATCTGTTCCATGTGAAGCAAGATCAGTGTCTACAGCACCTGGCGAAATGTTTGTTACACGCACACCTGTCCTCGCAAGTTCTTTTTCCAAGCCCATTGAAAGTGCACGTACAGCAAATTTTGTTGCACTGTAAACTGCATTCACTTTGGAAACTTCATGTCCTGCAACTGAAGAAATATTGACAAGATGGCCTGTTGACCGCTCTACCATTTTAGGTAAAACTGAGTTTACCCCGTAAAGGACACCTTTAATATTGACATCAATCATCTGATCCCATTCATTAACATTTCCTTTTTGAATAGTAGACATTAACATCAGCCCTGCGTTGTTAACATAAATATCTACTTCTCCAAAGGTTTCGAAAGCTTTTTCTGCAAGCGTGTCAACTTCTGATTGCTTTGCAACATCTGTTTCAACAGCAATCGCTTTTCCGTTCTCCTCTTTATTAATTGATTCTACAAGCTCTTCCAGCTTTTCCTTACGTCGTGCAGCTAATATTACATTAGCACCTTCACTTGCAAGTTGTTCTGCAATTGCAGCACCAATTCCGCTACTAGCGCCTGTTACAATAGCAGTTTTTCCTGATAATTTTGTCATAAATAATTCCTCCCTTACTGTTATGAGTTTATCACGTTAGAAATGCAAGTTCTAAACTTTTGTACGTATTAAGATGGTTTGACCAAAAGATCATAATCATTCACAATTCTATATATGTCGAACAATGGAAGTGAAGTGAATATTATGAATCAATTCAGTGAAATGTTTAAAGCATTATCCAATCCACACCGCCTTGAAATATTCCTACATTTAGCGAACAATTGTTTTCCTGGTGAGTCTAGTACCAACGAAGAGATGCGTTCCACGGTTGGGGAATTAAGTGAGGGATTGGGAATTGCTCCATCTACCTTTTCACACCACCTTAAAGAATTACGTCAATCACAGTTAATTCGAATGGAACGGAAAGGAAAAAATATTGAATGCTGGGTTGAACCTGATACCTTAGAGATTCTAATCAAATTTTTCAAAAATGCCAGAGGAGAAAAGTAAATTTTTTTATCACATCAATTCGATAATTCTCGAAATATAAAATAATGAAAGGAGAAGCAAAAATGGTAAGTACTATTATTAATGGACTCGTATTGGGATTTGTTGCTTCGCCTACTTGTCCTAGTAACGGAGAAGAAATAAAACAAGGTACCAGATTCGGGTTTATATTTGCTCTTACAGTCGGGCTGGGAGCAGTTACTGGAGATGCTATTGTACTTGTGGCAGTACTGCTTGGATTGATCCCTTTAATTGAATCTTATCCATTGGTACAAACAGGTTTATGGTTAGTTGGTGGACTAATTTTATTGTATGTAAGTTGGGGAATTTTTTCAGAAATCAGAACTGTTAAAGGGGTCTCCCCTAGTACAAATAAAATGCAACAGAAAGAATTAAATTTAGCAGATATGTCAAAAGCGTTTTGGAAGGGAACAGCAATTACAACATTTAATCCTTTTACAATTGTCTGGTGGATAGGGTTAATTACACCTATAATTGCGGCAAATCAAGCTCCTACCTTTTTTTCGATTGCAGTACTAATTGGCTCATTAACCTGGTTTATTATACTAGCAGTCTTACTGCATATCGGGAGAAAATTTCTTAATAAAACAACCCTTCAATGGATAATAGGTGCTAGTGGCTTAGTAGCTTTAGCATATAGTCTATATTTCTTTGGGCAATTTATTACTGAGGTGATGATGTAAAGGGGTACATTTCTCCCTTTTTAAGATTTAAAGTGGACACTTTTAATTATAAATCTGGCCAATTAAAGAAAAATGAGAACGATCCATTCATACTTGATCACTCTCAATTTACACCTGAACTTGTGAACTTCGGCGCGGAAATTGTGAACTTGAGCCAAAAATGTGTCAACTTCAGCCGAATGTGTGACAACTTTGGCGAAATCTCTGTGAACTTCAGCCATTCGACAAATTTCGACAAACTGGAAACATACTCGATCCCGGAAAAATCGCATCACGGCCGCAGTACAACCTTAATGCAGTCATCTTCTTTCCTGTTAAACATTTTGTACCCATCTGAAGCATCATCAAGCATCATATGGTGGGTTATGATCTCTTTAGGGTCGATTTCTCCCTGAATAACCTGATGATAGAGTTTATCCATATAAGATCTGGCATGTGCCTGACCTGTCTTCAACGTGATATTCCTTGAGAAAAACGGCCCCAGCGGAAACATATTATACAGCCCGCCATAAACACCTGTTAGCTGGACGATCCCGCATTTTTTCACTGCTTTTGTTGCTATTTGGATTGGTCCAAGTGTGCCACCCTGCAGTTTAAGTTTTTGTTCAACAAATTCGAGTGGAGACTTTTTGCCATCCATTCCGACACAATCAATTACAACATCCGCTCCACCATGTGTTAACTCTTTTAATTCTTCACCCATATCATCATATTCAGCAAAATTATATGTTTCCGTTCTATTTATTTTCTTCGAATGCTGGAGACGAAATGGGATATGATCAACTGCAATCACGCGTGTTGCACCTTTTTGCCATGCAAACTTTTGAGCCATTAATCCGATCGGACCACACCCCAATACCACAACTGTATCTCCATGTTTAACTCCAGCATTCTCCACACTCCAGTAAGCAGTTGGTAAAACATCAGATAAAAATAACAGGGAGTCATCGTCCATCTCACAGTCTTCCGGAATCAAGAATGGTGTATAGTTACCGAATGGTACACGGAGGTATTCCGCCTGTCCTCCTGGATAATCACCGAATTTCTCTGAATATCCAAAATAACCACCTGAATCATAATGGGGGTTCGCATTATCACATTGGGCTTCCTGATGATTCTCACAATAAGGGCAGCTTCCACATGCAACCGTAAACGGAATAACAACGCGGTCACCTTTTTTAACCTTTGTTACATCATTGCCGACCTCTTCCACAACACCCATTGGTTCATGACCAATCTGATAACCAATTGGCAGTGGAAAATTTCCCTGATATAAATGTAGGTCAGATCCGCAAATTGCTGTTGATGTGACTTTTATTATAACATCTTCTGCATCCTGAATTCGTGGAAAAGCAACATTCTCGACACTAACTGAATACTTTCCTTGATATGTTACAGCTCGCATAGTTAATCCACCTCTATATAATTTACTAAGATTTAAGATGTCCTATTTGCTGTAATTTATGTGCTAATTTACCGTCTTGTACCAGATTCAGTAACCTTAAAATTGATTTTCACTTTAATTGGAAGTGTCTGATATTTTTCCTTAAACTTTTTTTTATTATAACCTCGAATGCTGCTCCGTACATGTTCTTCGATTCCGAGTGGATCAATGTTTAACTCCTGAAATTGTTTGATTAATTTGTTTGCTTTCTTTTTAAAATCTTGTTTCAAATCCTTTTCAAAAGAAGGTATGTTTTTGGTTAAATTTTCTTTTGTGTATTCCCTAACAACCCCCGTTAACCTCACATCTATCGTAACGTTTATACTGCCTTTTTTATCTGTAACATGGAACTTCCTCGTTGCATCAATATTTTGGATCGATGCCTTATACGTATCAGTGACCAGATTATACTGTCCGTCATTAAAATTCTGATAAAGCATTTTAAATATATTCGCATCTGTTATTGGTATGCTTTCAACAAATTTATCATCATCAAAGAAAGCTATACCTTTAATACTCGGTATTCCTTTTTCGAGGGTTAACATTGGTAGGAATGGGTCATAAGTGGGACTCTTCAGACTGGAGGAGAACTGTTTTAAGTTTGTTTGAGGAATATTTCCATATTGTACATTATGTTCTATTAAATCTGACAAATAAACCCCTGCACCTTTATCACTGTTGACACTATTCAGCAACTCATATGCAGACCCCTCAACAACTCCCATGTATAACCTGGAGCCGATTGAAGGGTCTCTCAACAGATAATCAACACTATTATTCAGACCTTTCCTTGCCATTTCATCATTAAAAAATGCGACCTCTAATTTACCATTAAACAGTTCTTCAGATGCCTGTGCATTTAGTTTCCCTCTGTTCTCATATATCATCGATGCTGTATCTGTAAAAAGTAAATCCTTTAATTGATTTTGTTGTAGGAACATTGGCGAAACAACAGTACCCTGAATGGTGTCTTCATCTATATAATCATACCCGGAAACCGTGATCATTCTAATTTGATCAATAACTTTCTTAGGCATACCGAAGTTTGCAATGATGCTAGTAAATATAAGTGTAAATGCAATAATATACCTAAGAGACATTTTTCGTCACCTTTCTGCGTATAAAGTTAATTAAAAATAATACTGGAATATAACCAAACAAAAAAAGCAGCCCAAAATTACCTACTATATCACTTAACTGATTTATAACCATTCTCCCAGCTGGAATAACACAAGCCACAAACACTATAACAAGTAAAATTGCTGCTATTTTTTTTTGTGAAATTCCAGCCACATTGTGCAGTGTTCTGGTACTTGCCCATAAAAATAATACGATATTAGGCAAGATGCTAAAAAACAATGTTGCAATACCGAAGTATTCGAACCTGGCGAGAAATGGCATCTCGATAATCTTCCACATACCTAACGTTGCCCAAATCGTATTCTGAAGTTCACTTTGATTATAATATACATAGGTAACAAAGCAGATAAAAACATATAAAAGTGTTGTAGATAAATTCCCAATATGAGCAAATTTTTGAGATTGTCTGGACTCGCGTATAAATGGATAGAAGACAAGTAAGCAACCAACCCCCAGAAAACTTAAGATTGCCAATGATGAGGACTGCATAATTTCAGTAAAGGAATGGTCTAAAATTGGCAAAATATATGTCATATGAGAATACTTTAGTGGATAAATTAATGTAAAAATTAAGAAGGAAGGATAGACAACACCGAAAAAACACACACCAACGACAATCCTAAACTCACCTGAAATAATATAATAAAATAACGGAATAAGAAGAAATAATAATGCCCAAACTTGGACATGAGGAAAAATCCACACTTGAATAATCTCGATATATGTCCGTAAAACAATTACCGACAGTAATAACAAGTAAACAGAGAATATAGTTGATAAGAAAGCTCCTAACCACTTTCCATAAGTAAACTTATGAATAGCAACAATTTCTCCTGATTCATTATTATACAAAATCTTATACATGATCCAAATAATTACATGTAAAGCAAGTCCTGCTACAATTACAGATAACCATGCATCATGTCCGGCATACTTATTGATAACGCTTTGAAAACCAAGGACTCCAACACCAACCTGTGAGGAGACAATCAAAAAGAACACCATAAGTGCCGGCACTTGATCTTTTACCTTAATCATCGAATACCCCTCTACTTATCCTTGTTTTGTTTAGTAGGTCGCAAAACTTTCTCGGGTCGAACTGCAAAAGGACGCTTGTCCTGTTTATCAAAAGGTAATCGGATAAAAGCATCTTTTAAATCCGTCATTCGAAATGGAAACATAGGTTCCAAAAACGGCCTTCCCAACGATGTTAGCTTTAGCAAATGAACCATAATATATGCAATGCTGATAGCAACACCCAGTAATCCATATACATGTGCAAATATAAGTAATGGGAACCGGATAAGACGAATCGTGTTACCCATTTGATAGACAGGCGTTGTGAAAGAGCCAAGCGCTGCCAATGCAACAAGTATCAGCAATACATTACTGGTCAACCCTGCTTCAACCGATGCTGTTCCAATCACAATACCTCCCACAATACCAATTGTCTGACCAATCTTGCTGGGTAATCTTGCCCCAGCCTCACGT
>JBDNGJ010000169.1:0-1229 GCA_041689365.1 Virgibacillus sp. | reverse complement strand
TCGCGCGGGAGTAACGGGAAAACAAACATGCTGAAAGAAAGTCAGCATTTACTACCAACCACACCAGAAGCATTCGACAAAGACGAACACTTGTTGAACGTGCAAAACGGCTACCTAGATTTACATACAGGAAATTTGCACAATCATGACAAAGATAAGTTTTTTACAAAAATAGCATCCATCGAATATACCGATAAGATTGATTGTCCATTATGGTTGGACTTTCTCAATGTAATATTCGATGGAAACAAGCCTTTAATAAATTATATGCAGCGATCGATAGGATATTCCTTATCTGGATCAACTGAAGAACAAATGATGTTCATTCTTCACGGCAATGGCCGTAACGGTAAATCGGTATTTTTAGATATTATTACCGAAATGTTAGGTAATTATACAACGAACATTCAACCGCAGACGATTATGGTTAAGCAACAGCAGGGTGCAGCTAACAGTGATGTTGCTAAATTAGATGGAGCTCGATTAGTGACATCCACAGAACCAAATGACGGTATGCGATTTGACGAAGGTTTAATCAAACAGATGACTGGCGGAGATAAAGTTACTGCCCGTTTCCTGTACGGTGAAGAATTTGACTATTTTCCACAGTTTAAAATCTGGATGGCAACTAACCATAAACCAATTATCAGAGGTACAGATGATGGGATATGGCGCAGAATGGCAATTGTACCATTCACGGTGCAGATACCAGAACATAAAGTAGACAAGCATCTGAAATACAAACTACGCAGGGAAATGACAGCTATTTTAAATTGGGCTGCGGAAGGTTATAGAGAGTGGAAACGAATTGGATTAAATGAACCAAACATAATCAAAAAACAACGAACTGAATATCGAACCGAAATGGACGTAGTCGAACTATTCATGGAGGAGTGTTGCGTTCGTAAAAATGGAGAGAGAGAGAAGTCCTCTGATCTCTACAATATTTATAGTAGTTGGGCAAAAGAAAACAATCAATATTTAATGAGCAGTACAAAGTTCGGCAAAGAATTAGCTAATAAATTTCAAAAAGTAAAAAGTAGTGGCGTGTATTATGCAGGTATTAAATTAAAGCATGATTTTAATGATCAGGCGTTTCGGTTAAATTTTAACTGACTTAGTTAATTCCTAGTAATCTACTTCAACATCAAGAATTTTCAGAAATGCAGACTAAAGTCCTATAATAGAAAAATGAAAATTGTTGGATTTGGGATGGTTCGGGATAGTTA
>JBDNGJ010000168.1:0-2060 GCA_041689365.1 Virgibacillus sp. | reverse complement strand
TTTCGCGAGTGGCAGCACATACGCTATAGGGTGCAAGTCCCGAATGCGCCGTACAGCCGGTAAGCAGTAGCTGACAGGTAGTGCGCTGACCGTGAGGTAGCGTGCGGAGGACTTGAAGGCAAACCTCTGAACAGAGCTGATATCCCATGTTGGCACGAGAGCCGGATGACTGTGCAAGAGAACAGGAAGTCCAAGTAGCTGGTGGGTTCGAAGTGTTAGGAGGGCTGGATTAGAGGGAAAGTGTATGATGCGACCCATTGAGGTCTTCCTGCTTCCTATCTTTGATAGGTATTGATGTCACAAGGCTAAGCCGAGGGCACGAGATGAGCTTTTTAAAGGGAGAAGTCAGAGATCGTCATAGTAGTGAAGAAGCTAATGCCAATGACTTTCTGGTGACGGAAACGAGGACAGTACATAAGTGAAGCTGTACGAAGTTACAGCTGCGACCTGTTGCCCAAAAGGCATAGGAATCGTGCGAAGGACGTGACCCATAGAAGAACAATGTGAGTAGACTTACTTATGACTGCGGAAGTAGACAGGAGCTGGACAAGAGCCAAGGTGGGCTGATGCCAGGGTGGAACAAAAGGGTACACCGTCTACCGCCGAAGGGAGAGGACAAGATATTGCCCAACGGGCTACAAGTCTTGGAGAACTCGTTTCAGATGGAGAAGCAGAAACTAAGAGAGAAACGAAAGCAGTGACGTAAGGGGAATAACAGATGAAGAAGCGTATATGGTATAGCTTGTACGACAAGGTGTATAAGAAAACCAACCTAGAGAGTGCTTTCTATCAAGTGAAAAAGAACAAAGGTGCACCAGGGGTAGATAAAATAACCATTAAAGCGTATGAAGCTAAGTTGGAGGACCATCTAGAAGTGCTCCAACAGAAACTAAAAGATAAATCATATCGCCCCAAACCAGTTCGAAGAAAGATGATAGAAAAGGATAATGGCAAACTACGCCCATTGGGAATACCAACGGTGGAAGACCGTGTCGTCCAAGCAGCGATTCGCAATATCCTGGAGCCAATCTTCGAGGAGGACTTTCTGTCATGTAGTTATGGATTTCGACCACAAATTAGTGCACATATGGCGTTAGATAAGGTCACCAAACATCTGAAAGATGGCTACCAATATGTGATTGATGCTGATTTACAGTCTTACTTTGATACGATTCCACATGACAAACTAGAGCAGCAAATAAGGAAGCGAGTAACAGATGGTTCTGTTATTCAGTTAATTCATCAATTCTTAAGAGCCGGTGTCATGGAAGGGGAACTCTATCAAGATACACCTGAGGGTGCCCCTCAAGGAGGCGTGCTGAGTCCGCTGATTTCGAATATCTATCTACACCAGCTTGACCAACTGATGACGGAACGTGGACATCGAATTGTTCGTTTTGCTGATGATTTCATCATTCTGTGTAAAAGTCAGAAAGGTGCAGAGCGTGTGATGCGAAGCGTCAATAAATTCCTAGAAACGGAACTACACTTAACTGTTAATCAAGAGAAAACGAAGGTAGTTTGTGCGAAGAAAGAACCTTTCACCTTTCTTGGGTTTGAATTTATTGGGGATATTCGAAGAATAGACCCAAAGAAAGAAGTGAAATTCAAGAAACGAGTGAAGGAAATTACGCGTCGGAATCAAACGGTTGATATAGAAACGCTTATCAAAGAAAAGTTAAATCCATATATCCGAGGCTGGGCAAATTATTTCCGCCATGGAAATGTGAAAACTAAATTTGATAATTGGGACAGTTGGATTCGAAGAAGATTAAGAATGGTGCAACTAAGAAGCTGGCGACACGTGAAAAACCTCCACCGACTCCTTAGGAGGAAAGGGTGGAGGGAAGATAACCTACGAGGTATTCGCATGTTTGCATGGAGAAGCTCTAAAAGCCCAATGGTACATGTGGGCTTAGATAATAAGTTTTTCTCGAAACTAGGACTTGTAAGTCTTGTATCTGTTTATGATGAACTTTATCTCTAAAAGGGATATATGGGAAGAGCCACATGCGAAGGTCCGCACGTGTGCGCTCTGTGAGAGGCGTGGTCAGTAATGG
>JBDNGJ010000167.1:0-2399 GCA_041689365.1 Virgibacillus sp. | reverse complement strand
GAAAATAACTCTCTAACTTGATTTTAGCGGACACAGAAGCCCTTATTTTAAATATATCATGGTTATTTAACTGTATTTGTGTGAAATAAGGTCCCTGATGTCCGCAAACACCACCATTTTCGTGAATTTCTGCCAAATAAGATCTCTGGTGTCCGCTAAACCTCAAATTTGCTATATAAAAAATAAATTTCATGATAGATAGTGGTTGCCCATTCGGCAGCCATGGTGGTTTCTTAACTGCTAAAGTTATGTATGTATGGGCATTTAACCCGCCCTCACACCACACTACTGACGACTGGCGTCTAAGGTTTATATTGGATAAACCCACAGCATGATCGAGTGCCTACATCGATAATGGCTAGTAGACATCGCCAAGAATTCTTAATAGCAAATCACATCAACCTGTTAATTCTCAATAAAGAACGGTATGCGAAAAAAAATAATCTTTGAAGCTACTTATTTACAATCACACCTACTGTCTCTGCATGGGCAAGATCCAATACCCTTTGTGCCTCAATGGCTTTCTCCATCCCCGTCTTGCCACGTTGCAAGATTAAAACAACACCATCCAGTAAATTCGCCAGTATCCTCGTTTCCGTGGAACCTAAAACAGTGGGTGAATCGATTAGCACCATATCGTACTCACTTTTTACTTTTTTTAACAGGTCTACCATTAACTCATTTCCTAGTAATTCAGCAGGGTTAACCAGTGTAGAACCGCTTGTAAGTACCTTTAGTTTCCCAATTCCTGGAATGTACGTTGCTTCTTCCAGCGATATCTTGCCAATAAGTACATCTGTTAAGCCTATTTCATTTGATGTTTTAAACACATTGTGGATATTCGGATCCCGCAGGTTAGCATCAATCAGTAATACCTTTTCTTTATGTTGGGCCATCGAAACTGCCAAATTCGCGATTAACGTTGTTTTACCCTCACCTGACTCTGGAGAGGTAATAAGAAAAGTCTTTTTTTCTTTCTCTTCCGTTAAAAATTTAATATTAGTACGTATTGTTCTAAATTGGTCAGAAATAATGGAATTAGAACTAGTATATGTGATTAAATTCTGTTTCTTTAACTTGGTTGCTTGCGTCCTTTTATTTAACATCAACGGTTTCACCTCTGACTTCAAGTTGTTTATGTTTAGCTTGTTGGGCCGTTAATTTCTTCTTATTCATATTGGAAACTGTTCCAAGTACATGTACTCCTAAAACTTCCTCAATTTCAAGTTCTTTATTGATTGTGTCATCCATAGAGTCCAGTAAAAACACGAGTCCTGTTCCAGCAATAATTCCAAATACAAATGCAATGATGACGGTTTTATTTTGTCCCCCATTTATTGGAATAGAATTCACTGCCGCCTCATTTAGTATCTGAACATCTTTGAACTCAAGTATGTTTGCTACTCTGTTTTTAAATGCCACTGCTGTTGAATCAGCAATAGCAGCAGCCAGTTGCGGATCATTATTCGTAACAGCTATATTAATAATCTGTGAGTCATCCACTCTTTGTACTTCTATCTGACTTTTGATACTCCCCGGTTGCTGTGATAATCCCAAGCTTTCTTTAACCTTATTCATAACGAGAGGATCTGTAACCATAACCATAATCGTACTCATAGATTCAGCCTCTGAACCAATAATGACGTCTGTTGATGTTTGATAAATTGGAGTGCTGTTATTACTTTTATAGAAATGCCCAGCTAAGGTAGTGATAATGGTAATTAAGACAATAATCCAAATCCTCTTTTTGATTAGGATAAAAAAATCCTTTAAATTTACCTCTTTAGCTGCTCTTCGATCTATGTAACGATTTTGTTTTAATCTGCTCAATAGACCAACCACCTTTACCTGTAATTTAATATATATGCATAAAGCACATTATATTCTTTATAAAGAACATTTATTCCAAAAAAATTCTCCTCACCTGCGAGGATATAATTTTTGTTATTATTACCTAGTTTAGTTCTTTATAATGAACAAGTCAACAGTTTTTTTAAAATAATGCAAACTTTTTTGCTGAATTACACTCAATAAAGAACATATACCCGTACCATCTTGTTTATTATGTTTTTAACGAAAATAAAAGAGGCTGGGACGAAATAACAGGCAGAATGTATATAACATTCATTTTCAATAGTTGGATTTATTACGTAGTTGATATAAAATGCGACATAGTGAAGATATTCTTTTATTCTAATGATGGTTGAGTGCTTACATTCGTTCCGGCAGAATACTTCGCTTTCCATGGGCACGACCTTAGCCTCCTCAGAAGCACAGAACGCTTCTTCCGGGGTCTTCGGAACGTGCTGTTCCCATAGGAGTCTACGTATTCTGCCTCCACTGGAAGAGGCTTCTTGATTAGAAGTTGAAGTGTTCCCTATGGCTAAGAAAATCAAGGT
>JBDNGJ010000166.1:0-4465 GCA_041689365.1 Virgibacillus sp. | reverse complement strand
GTGAAACATTGAACAATCAAACCATTATTTCACACATTTTTACTTTATCGATGTTATCTTCCATGCGGTTGCTCTAGCAAGTTCCTGCTGTAGCTCCATGCAATGAAATGCGAGTGACACGTTTTCTTTTACCATTACGTCCGATAGCTGTTTAAAATTACTTACTTCAGATCTGTACTTAGTCTTCAGCCTTTTTTCCCTATCCCTATCCGACCGAAGTTTAGCTTCACCTGTCTGATCAAGTTCCAATCCATCAATTACCTGTCTCTTCTTCCTGTCGGCCTCAAGGATTATGATTTCAGCTTTTGCTGTACTTAAAAATGACTTGTAATAGTAAACAGCCCCCTGGCTAAGTCCAGCTTCATCGTTAATTCGCTTGATTGATATTTTACCATCAGTAGGCGTCCGCTCTGGCCTGCCAAGCTTTAGCCGTTCGAACGCATCAATTAAGCGTTGCAATGTAAACTCTTTCTGCTTCATTGTCCCACCTCATAATACGCCATTGATTTCGCCTTCATGTCAGCTTTAAATGGAGTGAATTCTATATTATGTGCCGTCAGTGTTTGGTCTATGGTTTCAATTTTTAAAGCCATATCGGTAAGTATGTTCGCCATATAGAGCTTGCCATCATTGAGAGCGTTAAATCGTTCTATCAACCGGCTTCGGTAGCTGATCCGAGACTTTGCCTTTTGAGGAGTGATTGCTTCAAACTGGCATGTTTTGGATGAACGATCAGAAGAGCATATTCGGCTACAGTCAGGTTTAAAACAATAGCCCGTAGGATGCTCTATTACGCTAACAGAGCCACTTCTCACTTCTCGCTCAATATCTTCACGGCTTATGAATATAGAACCAGCATAACCTTCCTGGTCGCGCTCCCGCACTATTCGTTCGCCCTTGCCGCCCGATAGAGTTTCACTATTGTATATCTCAAACAAAGCATCCGTAGTAACGCTAATGTTGGCTTCATTTACCAGACTTTTTAATTCAGTATCGAGAGATAGATCAAGTACCATGGCGAGTTCGTGATTGTTGATGTACCACTGTGTCATTATCACATTTAAGTGTTTGTATTGGTGCTTGAGCGCCATTATATTCCCAAGCTTATTTCTTACTAAAAATACGGCAAATGTTCGACGGAAATCATGAGGGGAGATTTTAGGTAAATTAGCCCCTAAAACCAGCTCACCTTTCCTTTGTGGGTTCAATAAATCAAATTCACTAACGTCTTGTGAGGTAGCCAAGATTTTATGGCGGTCTATAAATGAAGCGATTGTTCTCTTGTGATTAGCGGCAACAATGCCTTTCGTCTGATGACTAGTACCTAGAACTAGAAACGCTGTTTCTATATTGGCCAGCACTTCAGTTTTGTTGTATTTTTTCATATAGTGATCACGAGCGAACTGGCTTAAATCATAAGCTAATTCAATAGCCTTTTTCGCAACAGGGTGTGTTACCCATGCTTCTTTTTTAGGTAATCCTCCTTCCTCCGTTTTTGTTATTTTACCTGTTAATGTAGGAATTGTTATATCACCATAAACATGCTCTTTATAGCTGAACTTGTTAAAACTAAGACATTCCGAAATTCTTACACCACTAAAGCCAAGCAAGACAATTAGGCAGGCAGACTGGATTTCCGTGCCTGATTTAGCCTGTGCATCAAGGCGAAAGTCATCAACTGGAACACCATGTTTGATTTTATCCCCAATTATAGGTTTAAAATTATTAGCGTCCCCATTTCCAGATTTATAATCCCGCAGAGCATCGAAGTAGAGCTTGTACCCTTGACTGATTTTGTGTCGGTGAGGGTGATATCGCTCTACAGTATCAAGCGCAGATTTAAACAAACGCTGCGCCATTTGTTCTGGTATTGCTATAGCTTGTTTACCTCGTAGCTTACTCGGGCAGCAGTGTTTCTTACTAAAGTTTTTTCTTGCTTCAATAACGCGCTTAGTTATACCAGCATCGGAAATCTTATTAATTGTTGCGGCAACATTCTCAATAGAAGAGGGCGAAAATAATTTAGTCTTTAAATTAGCTTTGAAATCACGAAAATGTTTATCATCGTCAATTAACGTCCAGTCACTAGAGCCTAAAGAACCAACAATCCTTTGTAGCCCAGTTCTAACGGACAGTATCCCTCCTACAGATAACGTTGGGTTGTTATTGTATATAGTCATTAATGTTTCTTGTATGGCTCTACGATGCAGCTCAGGCGTAGTGGTGAAGGTTATTTTGCGAGGGCTAGTGGCTGACAAGGATCTCTCTTGTGAAAAGTCCCACTCATCACTGTAGACGTAGGATAGCGGCGCACCATGCTTATCAGTGGTGACAACGTCGCCTTCCCCACGATTTTCCTGCTCGACGTTAGCGGATAATTGATTGGTATTTGAAGCTATCACTTGTAGACCTCCAGTAAGTCAGTGAGTGCTGATTCGTCATCATAAAGTGGGTGAGGACTTTTCTTATTTAACGCTAAGGCAGCTTGATATTCATCTGGAGCGACGGCGTTATATCGTGGCAGTATTGAGCTAACCGTATTGAGTGTTTTTTCAAGGTTGGTTGAAGGTACGCTGCTAACTGACGGCCTAGCCATTGTCTCGATGATCGAATCTTTGAATGAAAGCATCAGCCAAATGTCATCTTTTTCGGCAATCAAGGCGTGGTGCTCGCATTCAAAGCATCCAAGGAAGTCAATGCAAGCCCCATCATCGCTGCTCGATAAGTCTTTCAAAGCAATTAACGATCTCTTTGCTCGAACCCCAAATGGCTCTTTACATCGAATGCCCGTAGGCGTCTTGTTTGGAATAGGTTTGTTGTTTCTGCTCCACTCAAATTCGGTCAGTGGATCTTTGAATTTATAGTTTGCGTTTTCTATAGCTAACTTTTTTGGAATGCCAAACGCCATGTTTTCCTGAGCCACAAAGGCTCCTGCCAGCTGTATTTCATGCGCCTCTTTTACACCATGCAAATACGATTTTGATACTGTATCAGCACTGCTTTTATTCGCATCTGCAACAACGAACACATCATTAAACGCTCTCATTAGGGCATTGCTGCGTGTCTTCCTAAAAATGCTAGTAGTTATTTTAGGATAACCATAAGATGTAATAGCCTCATTTATTGCTTTATGTGGAGCCAGATATATTTGGCTATCAGGGTTTAGCTGGCCATTTCTACCGAGAAACGGAAACAGGGGATCGTCATCACCAGAGGCGAACTTTGCAGACACAATCAGCCAGTTTTCAATAAACAACTTAGTACGCTTAACAAAACCGAAACCCAGTTTTTGCTGGCTATATAATGCTCTTGCTTTTGTAGAGTTAAATTCATAGGTATCCCCGTTACCCTTATGAAATATTGCGTCACGGCGTGATAATTTTGCCAGAGGTGTCAGGTTGGCTCCTGTCCACATTGAAATGATCATAAAGGCGAGCCGCGTGGCTTGATTCCTCCAATTACCATTGCATACCCGAGTTTTCGCGCGCTTCTCAAAACAAGCAATTTCCTCAGCATTAAACCCCTTGTTTCTAAGCTCCTCCTCATTAAATAACAAACATAGATGTGGGGCTTCATCATTCAGAACCAATCGACTGTAAGCCATGTAAGAGGTCATTAACTTGCGACCAACAGCCGTTAGCTCGCTATCAGATAGTGTGGAGTAAGGCGTTATGGATGCTCTCTGCTTTTTTACTGCTGGAATTTTCCTTGATAGAGCGATATTTCCCATCGATCTCAGCAGAGCAGAAATGCTCGACTTGACGCAAGTTAAGGTGCCTTTTGTTATCTCTCCCTTGAGCATTTGCGATCTTTTATATGAAAAATACCAAAGGACATTATTCTCGCAAAAATCAACGGGTCTCTCGTGCCTATCCAAGGCTCCTACGTACTGTGTCAGTTGCACAAAGTGTGCAAATCCACTTTTGCTATTAGCATCAAAGCCCTTAAATAAATCGTACATATCCGATAAAAATTCTGACCTGCACATATCGAGTGCATTTGCTGGCATTGCTCCATTTTTCCCTCTTAGAGTGGTTGGGCAACCCCAAAACTGTAACCGCTTGAAATAAGCCTTTTTCCCACCAAACGACAATACCATTGCCTCTATCGAAATGGGTGTGACCGTCGCCTTTGGTAGAACCACATTATCAGGCGCTACGAGGGTTCGTCTTTTTTTGTTTTCCTGAAAGGCCATCGCTAAAACTCAAACTCAGAGAGATTAAAAAGATAGTCATACACATGCTCAGCTTTCTCTGCGCCAGAGGCATCTTCTTGAACTTGCTGTAGATAGTGAAGCAATGTCCCTAAATCAGAGTGACCCAGTTTATTTTGTAGAAAGGTAAAGGCATCACTTTGTGGAATTCCAGCATCAAGCAAAGTATAAAGCCTGAATACGGCATAGCTTGCGCGAAGATTGTGAGGCTTATGATGAAAGTCACGGCCAAGCCTTTTGGATACCATCTTT
>JBDNGJ010000165.1:0-53678 GCA_041689365.1 Virgibacillus sp. | reverse complement strand
GAAAATAACTCTCTAACTTGATTTTAGCGGACACAGAAGCCCTTATTTTAAATATATCATGGTTATTTAACTGTATTTGTGTGAAATAAGGTCCCTGATGTCCGCAAACACCACCATTTTCGTGAATTTCTGCCAAATAAGGTCTCTGGTGTCCGCTAAATCTCAAATTTGCTATATGAAAAATAATTTTCATGATAGATGGTGGTTCGCGGAGCAAAGCCATGCTGGTTTCTTATCTGCCAAAAAATAAGCCAACAATCAAAAGTTGGCTTATATGCTTCAGTGACTATTTTATTAAATTAGCAGCGTTTAGATAGCCATGACCTTGAACATTGGGGGATTGTCCTAAATCTTCACAAGCATTTATAAGTCGTTCCTTAACTAAATGCGGGGACAGATTCGGTTCTTTTTGGAGTATTTGTGCAACCACACCTGCACATACTGGCGTAGCCATTGAGGTTCCTGATAAAGAAAAGTAGTCAGTACCTACTCGTGACCCTGAATTTGTTTTATCGAGAAAAGATCTAGGTGATCGCAGCGAGATAATATTTACACCGGGCGTTAATAAATCCGGCTTCATCAGACCATCAATTGTTGGACCACGACTTGAGAAATCTGCTACCACATCATCAGATCGATTAACTGTATTATTATCGTTGGCAGCACCTACTGTAATTACTTTAGGGCTAATTCCCGGGCTCCCAATCGATTCTGCAGAAGGTCCTGAGTTTCCAGCGGCTACACAAACAACCATACCGTTATCCCACGCCGCTTCAACTGCTTTTACAACAGGATCCTCTTCTGCAGATTGTTCTGCAGGTGACCCAAGGGATAACGAAAGTACATCAATACTAAATTGCGATTTATTTTGAATACACCAATCTACCCCGGCTATTACTGTAGACAATGAACCAGAACCCATCTTATTTAATACTTTTACACCAATCAGGTGTGAATCTGGTGCTGGTCCTTGATATTCTCCATTAGATAAAATTCCATTACCTGCCGCATCTCCTGCACAATGAGTACCATGTCCATTATCATCGTATGGGTCTGTATTATTATTAACAAAATCTTTAAAAGCAACAATTCTTCCAACAAGATCATTGTGTGGGTGTATTCCCGTATCGATAACAGCAATGTTGACACCTTTTCCCGTAAAACCAGACTGCTTCAATTGATCAGATTTAATAGAAGGTGTGGCTTTATCTAGTAATGTAGTTACTTTTTTATCATAATAAAGCTTTTTGATGTGATTACAATTTTCCGTTAAATATACTATTTTTTCAATTGATATTTTGGTGGAGCAACATGATATAGAAGGAAATTGCTGAAGATGGGGGCACTTAGCACTTTTCACATCATGAATGCCATCCTCAAACGTTTCTGTCTCAAACTCAATAATTACAGGTAACCTCTTTGCCTTTTTTCTTACATATTCTAAAGGTCGATGTAAGAAACACGGAACTGACCGAAAAGGGTGATAAAATTGAATTAGCTGTCGTCGTAAGTCTTTATCAAATTTATGTCCCATTCGCCGAACCATTTGAACTATAGAAAAACCTAGCATAATAAATTCATCCTCTCTTACTATTTACGTGACACGATATAATACGTAATTTACTAAGAGAGGTAATAATGAATTTGTACAGAAAATGGTGAAAAAGGCAGTTAACTAGCGAAATGTGAAGTTAACCTACTATATTTCAAAGGCTTTCTTTTTAAACTTTACTTCGTACCATCTATCATACTTTCATATCGATCTAAAATAGATTCCCTATAATTTTCCCACCACAATTCCAGTAAATTGAGAAAGTCAGTTTTATGCATAACTTGTAGTATGAGAATTAATAAGAATGAACTGGACACTTTTTTACAAAATATCTCAACTACCTTGATTTAACAGACTCACAACGTATTTATCCAATCTTTCTTTCATCATTTCATTTGTTAATCCTGATACACCAAATGCTTCCCATCCAGGATATACTTCAGGAGGACCAACCAATATATCAGTTAAAGATAGCAAATCCAAATACCGATTGTAGGTAAAATCCGAACCTGCCTGTTGCTGATATTCTTTTAGAAAACCATCTGCTGTTTCCACTCCATATAGCATGACCAGGTTCACTCTGCAATGCCCAACATCGACTCCGCAAGGACCTCTGCAGCCATTCACCCAATCTACCACTCCACTAACTAAACCTTCATCCCATAATACATTGGCTGGATGATAGTCTCGGTGAATGAAACAATCTGTCGTTTTTGGTCGAGGCCCTCTTAAGATATTAATAGCACTTTCCCATGTTTTCGGCTCCTTTGACCAGCTTGGCACTTCAAACGTAGATATTTCATTGTAGCTATAATGCTGATATGGAAAGTCACTCGCTTCAACTGCATGAATTTTCACAAGCCCCTTCGCCAATCCAGTTAGCCACTCATCCATATTGGCAGGTTTTAATTCTACAGCACCTTCAAGTTTCGTCATGAGAATCACAGGAATTCCACATTTTTCGCCTGTTTCATCGTAGGCAACTACTTGAGGGGTCGTAATACCTGTTTTAGCAGCCATAAGTAAACTCTCTTTTTCATGCAATACCAAATCCGGTTCTTCTGCAAGCCATTCCTTATTATCAAACTGCCTGACAACATACCGTTTTACTGACTTATCCACCTTTAGCGTGATGCTATGTAACGTGGATGAGGTACTCCCTTTCAATCGACTAACCGATTCCACCACTGCACTCGAATCTACATTATCTACTACCCATTCAATAATCCGATTCGACAAATATTCGTTATTATTATGTTCCAAAAAAACCCACCCCGATTCTTAATATAGATATAATTTTAATATAATTACTCTGAAATTAAAGAGATTTAGTATCATTTTGGTGAAAAATATACAAAGGAAGAGTATCATGGTAACGAGTTGTACTGTCTAAGATTTTTTTAGCGGACAACAAAGCCCTTATTTGACAAAAACAGCCCTTTTTCCTTAGATATATGTGGAATAAGGTATCTGGTGGCCGCATATTACAGAAAAAGCACTTTTTTGCAGAAATAGCGTATCCTGTGTCCGATTATTACTATAAGAACAATACTATAAAAGGAGAGTCAAAAAGCATGGAACCAGTCCAAACAAAAGAAGTCGATCAATTCATTGAACATATAGATGACCATACAAAGGAAATTACCAAAAGCCTGCGAGAGCTTATTTTTCAAACGTCCCCCAATATAACTGAAGAAATGAAATGGGGAAAGCCATGTTATATAGAGAATGGTCTTGTATGCTACCTTCAGACTGCCAAAAAAATGCGTCATATCAGAATAAAGCAACTCGATGATATTCAACCCAGAAAATTTTTGCTTTAATTCAGGAAGCTATTGAATTGGGAACATGATTTTTTTTATTACATTCATGAACTTGAAATAAACCATGACAAAAGTGATTTCTTTTGTTATCCTTAAATTGAAAACATAATATTTTAAAAATTACTACTAGGGGTGCCCAAAATCGTGGGCTGAGAGGAAAGCACGTATAAGCTTTCTGACTCTTACGGACCTGATCTGGTTAATACCAGCGGAGGGAAGTAGACTGACGATATACTTACTTATATCAGCTATTTCAAGCCAGGTCCATTAATGGATCTGGCTTTTTTCGTATACGCCCCTTTCATGGAAAGGAGGATTTGATTGAACCGAACACGATTACTTACGACCATGGCAGTTTTTGTGGCAATAGGTACATTGGGTGCACAGTTACTTTGGTTCCCAGCAGGCGTCGCAAAAGCCTATCCTGTCCAGCATGCCGTCAATGTCATGGCCGCAGTAACACTTGGTCCTGGTCCTGCAGTTGGTATTGCATTTATGATTGGCCTGCTCCGCAACATGCTTGGACTTGGTACGTTGCTAGCGTTTCCCGGTGGCATGATTGGAGCATTCCTAGCTGGATACTTGTTTCAGAAGACTCATAGAAAAGCCATGGCTGCTGTGGGAGAGGCAATTGGTACCGGGGTCATCGGAGCACTTTTTGCTGTTCCCTTTGCAAAGCTATTGATGGGTAGTTCAGCTGGTGCATTGTTCTTTATACCATCGTTTCTTATTAGCAGTGTTACCGGAGCATTGATAGGCTGGTTTGTTATTTCACGTGTTAATCAGGAAAGACTAGTTCAAAATAATATATAGGAAAAACTACTAGGGGCGCTGTACTGGCTGAGAAACGGAAATATTCCTTGTCCCTTGGAACCTGATCTGGATAATACCTGCGCAGGGAAGTAGTTGAGGGCCGCATGCTGTACCTCTAGTAATCTACTTTTACCCCCTAGTAGCTTCCTAAATCATTGGAGGAGGCTTTATTATGTCATTCACACAACAATTAAGAGATGAGAACCAAGATATTTTTCAAGCAATATTTAATCACCCTTTTGTCGATGGTATTGGAAAAAAACATGTCCCCAGCGAATCAATTGCGCATTATATTAAAGCAGATTTTGAGTATTTGAATGCATTTATGCGAATTTATGGAATCGCCCTTTCCAAATCTGATAAGCGCGAGGATATCCGCTTCTTCGGGGAACAAATCCAATTTGTTTTAAATAGTGAAAACCACCCACATCATAACTTTTGCGACCATATAGGGATTGGTTACGAGGAGCTCCAAGGTCACCTGCTTCCGCCAACTGCTGATCATTACATTAAGCATATGATGTATCACGCGCAAACGGGTGGTTTAGCTGAAACCATTGGTGCACTGCTCCCTTGCCCGTGGACATATTTGGAAATAGGCTATGAGTTAATGAACAAATATAAACCAGCAAAGGATCATCCATTTTATCCATGGATCAGCTTTTATGCCGATGAACGATTTGGCAAGATAATCACAGAAATGCGAAACCGCTTGGATGAGATTGCTGAACATACCTCATGGATTGAGCAGAAAAAGGTAAAAGAAGCATTCCGTAAAAGCTGCCAATTAGAGCTGGCCTTTTGGGAAATGGCCTATACGTGTGAAGAGTGGCCAATAAACGAGTTGGTGGTTGGCCGATGAAAAGCATTCCATGCACACTTACAATCGCTGGCACTGACCCCAGTGGTGGAGCCGGAATTCAAGCAGACTTAAAAACTTTTCAGGAACTGAAGACTTACGGAATGTCTGTCATTACATCCGTTGTTGCGCAAAATACAACAGGTGTCCAGGATGTGCACCATCTCCCTGTTGAAATGATTGAACAACAATTGGATTCAGTTATCACCGATATCCCCTTTCAAGCATTTAAGACAGGAATGATCGCCAACGTTGACATGATGCAGGCTATTGCTCAAAAGATTAACGGTTTAAACATCCCTTTTGTTATGGACCCGGTAATGGTCGCAACAAGTGGCGATCCATTAATCGCAAGCGATGCCAGGGATTATTTACGTAAAAACCTATTACCAATGACATCGTTAGTAACACCAAATATCCTTGAGGCAGAAGATATTACGGGTGAAAAAATTGCAACACTGGACGACATGAAAAAGGCTGCAAAACAAATAGTTCATGAATATGGAGCAGGTGCGTCATTGGTTAAAGGTGGCCATTTGCAAGGTGAAGCAATCGATTTTTTATATGACGGCAGTTTGTTACACACTCTTTCAGCCAAACGAATTGATACAAAAAACACACACGGAACTGGCTGTACTTATTCAGCAGCCATTACAGCCTTTTTAAGCCAAGGAGATTCTTTACCAGAGGCCGTTAAAAAAGCAAAAGATTATTTAACTGCTGCAATCCGTCATTCATTTTCACTCGGTCATGGAAGTGGTCCGACAAATCATTGGGCACAACACATGGAAAGGGTGAGGTAAATGAACAAAGATATAATTCAAAAAGTAAGAGATCAAAGTCCGTTGATTCACCATCTGACAAATCAAGTTGTGATGAATTTTACAGCAAATGGATTGCTATCCTTTGGAGGAACCCCAATCATGGCTAAAGCTGAAGAGGAAGCGAAAGACATGTCGTCCATTGCGGATGGTGTACTTTTAAACATCGGGACTATAACAGCACAGGAACTTCCAGCAATGATCACAGCAGGAAAAACAGCTAATGAGAAAGGAATACCAGTGGTTCTTGATCCTGTTGGTGTCGCGGCAACGCCATTTCGGACATCAGTTGTAAAAGAAATTCTAAATTCAGTACAGCCAACCGTCATCAAAGGGAATGCGGGCGAAATTGCACACCTTGTAGAAATACCCTGGGAAACAAAAGGCGTCGAATCGGTAGGTGATGGAAATTCTGTGGAGATAGCCTTGAAAGCTGCAGAGACTTATCAAACGACTGCCGTTGTCACAGGTGAAACGGATGTTATCTGCTCCGGAAAAGAAATTCTGCGTAACAATTCCGGGCACCCGATTCTTGGGAAAATAACTGGTGCCGGCTGTCTGCTCGGATCCGTCCTAACTGCATGTTTATCCACAAATGAACCAATCGAGCAGCAAATGCTAACTGCAGTTGAGTTTTATGGATTGGCTGCGGAATATGCTGCCGACTACTCAAAAATAACTGGACCCGGGACTTTCCTTCCTCATTTTATTGATGCATTATCATTTGAAGTCGATAAACTGGAGAAGCTTAATTGTTGAATTTAAGAAAATATTTGATAATGGGCAGTCAAAATTGTGACCGTGATCCGGCTGATATTTTAGAACTAGCGATAAGAGCTGGTATTACAGCGTTCCAATTTCGCGAAAAAGGAGCTGGATCATTAAAAGGAAATGATAAATTAGAGTTAGGATATAAATTAAGAAACATTTGTGCGCTTCATAAAGTAGCATTTTTCGTCAATGATGATATCGACCTTGTTGAAACTCTAGGAGCCGATGGAATCCATGTTGGACAGGATGATATTTCAGTTAAAAACTTACGTGCGCGATTTCCTACTAAAATCATTGGCCTTTCTGTTTCGAATCAAACCGAAGTTTCTAATAGCCCGATTCAAATGGCCGATTACCTTGGTGCTGGTCCAATTTTTGATACATCTTCAAAACCTGATGCAAAACCTGCAGTCAGTGTGAAATGGATTAAAACATTACGAAACCAGTTTCCAAGCATCCCTATTGTAGGAATTGGTGGCATAACCACCAAAAATGCAGCTTCTGTTATAAATGCCGGAGCTGACGGTGTTGCGGTTATTTCAGCTGTGACACAGGCAAATGATATAAAAACTGCTGTTCAAAGTTTATAAACCTTTCTTTCATATATACTATCGTTGCCCACATACGAAAGGTGGCATAAAATAAATAAATATTTCATGCCACCTTTTGATGATGGGGTTCGATTAAAGTAGTAGAACCACCCTACTTTTTGTTTCTATCAGCATATACCGCCATAGCATCACGCATGAAAACAGACAAACCTTGACCGTACTTATCTATGTTCTTGGTAAAACGTTCATCATCGACATACATTTGCCCAAGTCCTTTGAATCCATCAAGTGAATAGTTTCCAATTTTGTTCAAATAGTCATACCAAACCTTAATACCTGCTTGTGCTTCATCCGATTCAGGCGATTCATGACGGCGTGCTGCAAGCTCTTGATAGATTCTTTCAAATTCTTCACCCATATCTTTTTGTTCATCTTTTGACATCTTATTTATTTTCGCACTGGATTCATCGACAGCCTTTTCACCCCAACGATCACGTGCCTCCTGTTCGTATGGGTTATGACTGAAATCAAAGCCTGCAAACTTTTCTTTATTACTCATATTAATTTCTCCTTTCGAGTGTTGCATGGTTTTATCAATCGTCGCAATCATTTTATCGATTCTGCTGCGTTTCTCAAGGAGCATTTTACGTTGAAGTTCAAGCGCCTCCTTTCGATTAAATGATGGACTGTAGATGTTTTCTTTTATTTTTTTCAAAGGGAAGCCAAGTTCTTTAAAAAATAGAATTTGCTGTAAAACCTCAAGATCATTGCTTGAATATATGCGATAGCCAGAATCGGTTGTTTCCTCTGGGGATAACAATCCGATAGCATCATAATGGTGTAGTGTGCGCACACTAATTCCAACCAAATCAGCAACTTCTTTCACTTTCATCGGTGTAGCCTCCCTTCCATTATCACTATAAAGTATAACGCAACGTTAGAGTCAATATTAAATTTTAAAAGCTTTTTTCGTTTTTTATAAGGATCAAAGCATTATGTCAGCAGCAACGAACTTTACTAAAAAAGCCGCTATTCGAATGAACAGCGGCTTTTGATTATTTATTATCAGATGGTAAATCTTCCAATTCCGTTGGCTGCGCGCGATATACAAACAACGCCATAATAAAGGCAACGATAGCTAACACAAATCCAATAAAATATACAAGTTCAACACCCGCAACCATCGACTCACTTATTGTAATAGGATTTCCTGGATCGGCAGCATTTTTTAGATAACTATTTTGCTTTGCACTCATAATACTGATGAATACAGAAACTCCAATCGCACCTGCAACAGGCTGTAATGTGGTCATAACCGCAGTACCGTGCGGATACAAATGTTTAGGAAGCTGATTTAAGCCATTTGTTTCAGCCGGCATCATCATAGCCGAGACAGAAAGCATTAGTAAGATATACCCAACAATAATCATCCATATCGGTGTATTCATATCCAGCCTGCTCATCATAAACATCGCCCCGCATAACACAGCTGAAGCGGGTATGAGCAATAACCTTGGTCCAAACTTATCAAATAAATGTCCCATAACAGGTGACATCAACCCATTCAGGATTGCACCAGGAAGCAGAATTAAACCAGCCGTGGCTGGTGTGACTCCCAACGGTCCTTGCATAAACATTGGCAGGATAATCTCAGAAGAAAACATCGCCATAATTATAATTAAAAATAGGATAATTGCATGTGAATACATAGGGAACCTAAACACCCGCAGGTTCAGTAACGGGTCTTCAAGCTTAAATTGCCTTAGTGAAAAGAATATAAGAGCCACGACTCCTGAGACAATTGGAATGTACACAACAGGGTTTAGAAATCCGGTCTCACCTTCACCTACTGAACTGAAACCGAACACGATACCACCAAATCCAATAGTAGAAAAAATAAGTGATAAAACATCTATTTTTGGTTTGGTAACTTCTGATACATTAATCAAATATCGATAGGCAAACGCTATAGAAAATAACGCAAATGGAATTACGGTGATAAATAAAAAACGCCAGCCTAAATGATCAACAATTACGCCTGATAGTGTTGGTCCAATTGCAGGAGCGAACATTATGACAAGGCCGACAAAACCCATAACTTTCCCACGACGTGCTGGCGGAAATATTAGTAAGAAGACATTAAAAATGATGGGTATAAGCAACCCTGTTCCAATCGCTTGAATTAACCTCCCCGCCAGTAGAACAGGAAACGTGGGAGCGGCAGCACAAATCGTCGTTCCAATCGAAAATATCACCATCGTCCCCAAAAATAACTGCCTTGTCGTAAACCATTGCAATAATACTGCCGAAGCTGGTGTGACAACTCCCATTACTAATAAAAATCCTGTCGCCATCCATTGGACAGTAGTTACAGAAATACCGAACTCATCCATTAATGTTGATAGCGCAATATTAAGTAATGTCTCATTTAAAATGGCGAAGAAAGCCCCAATGATCAAAGAAAGCATAATAGGCATAACTTTCACATTGGGATCTTCAGCTAAATACTCATATTTGGTTGATTGATTATCCTTATCCATACAAAAAAATCTCCTTTGAAAAAATAAACATTGGTTCGTTCTTAGCTTGCGTAAGTATTACAGAGATATTTAACAAACTGAAAAGAGGAAGAATCACTTTTCACCTTAATCATTCGAAAGAGGATAATCTTACCACTATTCTATCTTATTCACAAGGGCAAATTTTACTTTATATTCACATATTTAATACTATTGAAGAGTGTCAACTGCCCATACAAAATTGGACGTATCCCCATATAGTAAAAGGAAGGACTTTTTAGAGGAGGACATTAAATCGTGAATCATAATCAACCACCATATGGAGATGAAAGGCAATTTAATTTTCAAGGGATGCTGGACGGCTTATTTTCCGGATTTCCTGGTGGAGGGCAACAATTTGGTCCCCCAGGTGGAGGACCGCCATTCGGGGGACCACCGGGTCAAACTGGAGGCGGGCCGCCCGGGTTTCAGGGTGGGCAGCCATCTGTCGGTCCACCTAGTAGCCCGCCCCCATCATTTACACCTTCACAACCGCAAACCTTGCAATCCCAGCAGTTCGGCGTCTATGCAGTCGATCCAGGAGCAATCCGACGCTGCCTTTACCAGTTCACGTATATCTGGCTAAGACGGGATGCCTTTTGGTTTTTCCCAGTCTTTGTTGGAAGAAACTCAATCGCAGGATTCAGATGGAACAGAAACAGGTGGGTTTACTATGGGACAGAATTGAATCATTTCAGTGCTATTAGTGCCTGTCACATCCCGGTTTTTATCATTTATTGTCGAATGAGCCTTCCCTTGCCCAAATACAGTAAGCGAAGGGAGGATTTCTAATGCATCAAACAGTATTGCTATATTTGGTATGTATTTTAGCTGGCTTTGCACTTGCGAATATACCGACATCTTCAGTAATTACTGCAGGTATAGCCACTTTCTTTCAAATAATAGGAGGAATTGCGGTAATTGTTTTTTCCCTTGCCATCCTATATTTGGGAGTCAAAACCTTGCTCGATAAGTAAAAATTAAAAAGACCGTTCAAACGGTAACGGGTTCCGTTTCCTATCGCAAAACTTAGAATTACACTTTAAAATGTAACTATCTTGCATAACTATTTGCATCGTATTTGTAGTTATATTTGTAATTATTGGAAAATATGGTATTCGCTAAGCCTTAATGGCGAATACCTTAGTTGCACTTATGCAGTAAGAAAGTAGTTATATCTTTGTATAAAAATACCTCTCTAACTTAATTTTAGCGGACACAGGAGACGCTATATTTAAATAATGGTAACCTTCTCGAAGTTAACCGGACACAGAAGCCCTTATTTCACATATATAATGGTTATTTGCCTGTATTTATGTGAAATAAGGTCCCTGGTGTCCGCAAACACCACCATTTTTGCAGATTTCTGCCAAATAAGGTCTCTGGAGTCCGCTAACCTCAAATTTTCTATATGAAAAAATATTTTTCATGATAGATGGTGGCTCCGCGAAGCGAGCCATGATGGTTTCTTAACTGCAAAGTAAAAAATCTCAGTTCACTTAAACTGAGATTTTTCTTCTATCTATTTTCAATTTTGTTTAATGTTCTTAATTTATTTTCTTATTATTTTTATCTCTTATAATAATTTCGTATGGAATTTCCTTAATAGATAACTCATCTATTTTCAACTCAATTATTTTATCCACGTAGTTTTCAATTTCCTTAACCTTATCATCTGAGTTCTTGAACCAACTATTATTTATTTTTGTTTTTATAATTATCTGTAATGGTTGAGGATGGAACGAAGAAGCAAACCCTCTATATTCCTTAAATTTCTTATTTGTTTCCTCACTTATTGCAGTAAATATAGGTTGCCATTCCTGATCTCTTATCTCGCTTTCGCTTTTATTCTTTAATTTAACAGTATAGTTCATATTTGTCTTTGATAAAATGGCATTAGAAATGAGTTTTTCGAGTTCACCATTCTCTACCAAATCTTTTTTTGTTCCTTCAATTATGATTTCCTTCTTCGGTTTGACCATTATTGAATAGGAAAGGTTATATCCTTTATCCTTTAATACATCTGAAACTACATTTGAAACCTTATGTATTGATTCCATTAACTTTTTGTCCTCTTTATTTCGGGTAATGTTGCTATCCACTATCCTAAACTTTATATCAAAATTATTAAATCCTACCTCTTCCGCAGTATTAACTATTATATTTTCAATTTGACCCTTATTCTCCTCTAAAAAGTCCTTATCATTTACTTGTGCGGTTAAGATACGGTCTTCATGAGAGTAACTTAATGGTATCTCACCATATCCTTTGTCCTTTAATTCCTTTGAACTACTTGTAAATAACTTTTCCATTTTTTCTTTTTCTTTTTTAGTTTCTTTCATACTTTTTACTAATTCATTTTCTATTTGTTCATCAGATTTAGCGTTTCCCGATTTATCTTTGTTGCTTGCAAATACCAAAGTAGAACCAAAAATGATTATTACTAAAACAATACCAATAACAATTTTCTTCATAATAACCAACCCCCCCTTAGTAAGAGATGTATGTCCACTTTTTTATATTATTCCTTTGTCTTTTAAGTACTGGTGAGTCTACGAAATAAAGTCACCATCCCTCTTAAGAATAGTGACTCCCATTTAATCGTTTCTAATATCTTCTACAATCGTTTCCACTTCATTTCGGGATATTTTCTCCCGTCCTTCTTTTAATGCTTTAACAGTTCTTTTGGCTAACGCTAATGGAATTTGACAAAACAGCTGGATATTCCGCGTATGAATATCCTTCATATATTCATCTGCCTTGGCGAGATTGTTTTCGGTGTATCGAAACATGTCGTCTCTATTCCAGCCATTCGGAACAAAATTCACACCTCGTTCGCTGTCCTCACCCTGGTTTCTTAAAATATTCACTGCTTGCAAACCACGACCATACCCTATAGCCAAGTCATGATCAGTCTCGGTTCCATCATACCATCTCCATATATCAGAAAGCATGACACCAACTAACCCAGCTACGTAATACGTATAATCATCCAAATCCTCTTTAGTCTCTATATGCCAATCCTTTTCTGCCCATTCTGCCATTCCATCTGCCATAATACCTGTAGATTTTTTTACTTCTTCCACAATATCAGGTGGGCAAATAGATATCCAATCACCTAAACGTAACGTCACTTCAGGCAGAAGCGATTCATAGGATTTTAACAATTCACGGTATGCTTGCTGATCAAAATCGCTCTTCAAAAGTTCACTGGTAGACCGAAGTAATCGTTGCTTTGTTTCCGAATCCAACTCTTCATGATCCTCAATTTCATCAACCGCCCGCATACATAGATATGCGGAAGCAACAGTTTTCTTCAGGTTCGGTTTGAGTAAACTAATTGGTATGTAAAAAGTTCTACTCGTTAGCTTTAGCATGTGCATTGCTTCTTTTTGTAACTTCCTCGATTCACTCACCCGTGACGCCTCCCTTGATAATCCAATTATAACAAAAAACGGGCGTTATTTATATAAATTTACTTTTCTAACAGCCAAAAAATGGAGTACCACATAAGTACTCCATTTCCTATTAATTATTTAATTTTGATTTTTCCTTCTGGGTCTTTCCCAAATAAGACCTTGTTTCAATGCCATTTTCCTGGCTATTCTTGGTGCGGTCCACAGTGGCGGTAGTAATAAAATCGACACTGGTACCGCAGTTATAACAATTGAATTTTGAATAGCCGTTATACTCCCTTCGCCTATCGTCAAAATCACCATTGTCGTACCACCAAAAATTAATGCCCAGAAAACCCGCAGCCAACGTTGAGGATGGTCATTTCCTGTTAAGGTTACAGCTATGGTATATGACATCGTATCTGTTGTAGTTGCAACAAATATAATTGATATTATCAAGAACAAGACTGCCATGACGGTCCCCATCGGTAGTTGGTCCATTATTGCCATTACTGCAGCAGGCATTCCCGCTTCATTTAAAGCGCCGGAGACCGATCCAGGGTTCTCTATTTCGAAAAACACCCCTGTTCCACCAACAATTGAGAACCAGAAATTCGTAACAAGCGGGGCAACAATGGACACTGCGATAATTAAGTCCCGTATTGTTCTCCCACGAGAAATGCGACTAATAAATATAATAAGCATTGGACCATAGCCGATAAACCAGCCCCAGAAAAATATAGTCCATAGCCCAAGCCATGCATCGTCACCGCGATAGAAACTCATCGTAAAGAAGTTTTGTAACTGAAAGCCCATTCCTCCAACGAACGCATCTATTATAAACAATGTTGGTCCAATAATAAGTACAACAGTTCCTAACACAATTGTCATTCCAACATTTAAGCGGCTTAGCAAAAGAATTCCTCTATCTACCCCGGTAGCCGCAGAAATTGCAGCAATGATAACCAGAACAATTACAACCATAATACTCGTTGTCACTGTATTAGGTATGTTAAATAGATGATTAAGACCATATGAAATCTGCAAACCAAGGAATCCAAGCGGGCCTAAAGTTCCTGCTGCGGTTGCTATAATTGAAACAATATCAGCAGTTGACCCAAGAATACTTTTGTGGAATATTTTTTCACCAAAAATAGGAAACAGCAGTGACCTTGGACGCATTGGAAAGCCTCTGGTGTAATGAACGTACATCATCACAATTGTAGCCAGTGTTCCTAAGATTGCCCAGGCTGCAAATCCCCAATGGAAAAATGCTTGTGCAAAGGCAGCCGGAATATTAGAAAATTCACCACCGCCAAATAATGGAGGTTCAGCCATATAGTGATACATCGGCTCGGCAGCAGCCCAAAAGATCCCACCACTTGCCAGCAGCGTAACCAATATCATAGCAACCCAGCGATAATAACTATATTTCGGCTTGTCCAGATTACCTAGCCGAACTTTTCCATATCTTGAAAAAGCTAAGAATATGCCAATAGCAAAGTTTCCGAATAATAAAAGTTGCCAGTACGCTCCGAAGAGATCAGCAGAATAACCGAATAAAGTATTAATCCAGCCTCCTACCATCTTACTATCAATGAAGGATAAAATAATAAATAAAATTAAGAATCCGCCACTTACTGCAAATACTGTCCAATCTGTTTTAACTTTCTTGTTTTCTTGCACGTTTTTCCTCCTAATTTTTTTAGGAGCAAGTGTCTATAACATCATTCGAAAACCTAGTCATTACAGACCGTTGGATGGAAAAAGTGATCACTTATTTAATCATACATTTATAAAGAACTACCTCTTACAACCATCAGCTTGCTCAATTTTTTTCTTACATAGTTTTGTATTATAGTTTTGCCCGGGTAATCCGTCAACTATTTACTTGTTTAATCATGCAGAATTAGTACCAACTAATACCATGCATGTTTCCCTAGCCATTATAAAAAATACTAAATGGACCTAAATACAGTAATGGAGTGAAAAATCATGGAAATACATTCAGAGGATGACTTTGCTAATTATTTTGATCAATCCATTCTAGACTACAAGCAAGGCAGTAGTCGCCTTCAAAAGAAATTGCCAAAAATGACACAGGGGTACTTTGATTTCACCGAATCTTGTTTTGAGGAAGGCTCGATGGATAAAAAAGAAAAACAGCTAATGGCACTCGGAATTAGTATTTATGCACAAGATGAATATTGTATTATGTACCATACAAAAGGTGCCGTTCAACACGGATGTTCCGAGGATGAAATAATGGAGACCATCGCAATTAGCGCAGCATTAGGCGGGGGTGCCGCCTTTTCCCAAGGAGTTACCTTAGCCATGGACACGTACGATTATTACTCAGAAAAAAATACAACACCAGAGTGAACCACAAACAGAGCACACACTTTAAATAATAAAAGTGTGTGCTCTGTTAATTACAAAAAAATTCCAGCTTATTTCAAGCTTTTTAAAGTTATGAAAAGTTGCCTTTTTACCTTTCTCCTTCGCCAACAAACTCAACAAAAACATTCTGATCATAATTCATTTCAATCTGTTCCGGAATTTGAATGTATAGTATATGCTGATTTGGTTTAATCGCATTTCTTGATGAAAATGCTCCACCCATCCAACCTTCCTCATTAAATTGACTCATGATAAATGATTCTTTAAATGTTTCGAATTTCACTTCAACAGGTTCCGGTTCCGTTACTGTCATGTTATGATTTGAAAAATCTATATGCGGCAATTGCACACGGCTTGATAAATTAATACCTTCAATAATAATTGGAGTTTGATAGTAGGCCACTTCAACAGTTTGTTCCAACGCATCGTTCACCTCTACAAATATAGCCATTTCGTTTGGAGAGGGTGTTTTTAGATTTAGATCACTTCCATCAATGTTATATTCCCAAGTTTCTTTGATATATGAATGGTCAACGCTATCAATCTTTCCCTTGTCTGCCCATTCATATAAAGAAACATTCGAGCCCTTGTTTATATTTGTTTCTTCAGCCATTAAACTGGTATCCTTTGGAAGGACATAAAATGCTCCTGCAGAAACAAGTAACAGAGCCATATAAGCTGTGAACATCCATTTCACCCTATTGACATAACTGAACTTACTACTTTTTAGCCCAATACGTTTGGTCCTAACTACAACCAGAACAACTAAACCTACTATAAAAACGAGTAATATGATCGGTGTTAACCCAATTATACTCATTGTCTAACCTCCAATCGATTAGAAATCATCATTGAACCAGCAAAAAATAGCGCCAACGTAATGATTGCCTTGCCACCAAATAGCCAAAATGAATCTTCACCAAAATAAAAACTACCGATTTCCATTAACACATGGAACTCTGTACTTACTTCAAATAAAAATATAAAACCTAAAATGGAAACAGGAACTATATATGTAAATGCCTTATGAAGATGAACCAGTGTACCAATGATATAGCCAAAACTGCTGAATAGGAAAATCAGCAATATCATTGCAATCGTTCCCACAACCAAATCCATTAAATTATACCCACTTGAATAAATAATCTGCTGGTTATCATCAAATAGAAAATATATAGCAATTCTTAATAAGTAACCAGATAAAACTGCCGTAATCCCGCCAACTATACTTCCGATTAACAAAAATACAATATTGGATAAATTGCTGCTCACCCTATTTGTTACAAATACAAAATCATCTTCCCGATAAGCTTTTGTCTTGATTAGAATAGCATTGATGAATGCCCATAGAATTGTGAACACCACAATAATATCAATAGAATAATAGTTTATTTCATAAGAAACCATCGACCTGGAACCACCCAACATCCCCGACCCACCTAATGAGAAAAGCAACGCTAACAATTGGAGAATTACTAACGTACTAAACATCCCAATACAGGACTTCATTTTAAACTGTATTTGTTTTCTCACTACTACCGATAAATTAGGATTTGTTAAAGACATCATCTATTCCTCCCACCGTTGTTTGGGTCAAATATACACACAAATCACTAGGGGATACGGATGATACTTCAACACCACTCCGCTTAATTTGCTCCAAGGCCTCGCTTGGAAAATCGTTCTTCACTGCAGCGTATTTACTGTCCAGCCCTACTGTATTTGTGTGAAGAACATCTTTGTCAGATATCCATCCATTAACCTGTTCAGAGCCGCCGCTTAATCCAACTGCATATTCCTTCAATTCCTCAATTGGCATGTGTAGAAGATTCGAACCCATTTCAATAAGTAAAACATCCTCCAGAACGACTTCAAGTTCATCCAAATAATGACTTGAAATAATAATGGAACGCGGGTGTGCCAGATAATCCTTCAATAATGCACGATAAAAGTCTTTCCGGACTGCTGCATCCATTCCAGTTGTTGGTTCATCAAAAATGGTTAGCGAACACCTGGATGCTAATCCGATAATCATATTGAAAGTGCTCCGCTTACCTTTTGACAGATTGTTATGAATCTGCTTGGAATCAAATGAAAAATAATCAAAAAGTCGAAGTGCCAGTTCCATATCCCATTTTTCATAAAACTCTCCAGCTTGCTCGAGAATTTCCTTTAACGTTAATGCTGTAGGAAAATTCATTTGGTCATCAACGAAAACGGTGTTTGCTGAAACGAAGAGGCTATTAAAAGGCTTGTTTGAAAAAACATTCACTTGCCCTGACGATTCAGCCCAGAACCCTGCCAAAATTTTTAGAAGAGTTGTCTTTCCGGCACCATTCCTGCCGATCAAGCCTGTAATCTTGTTTTCTTCAATCGTCACAGATAAATTGTCTAAAGCCTTTCGCTGCCCGTGCTTTTTAGTCAGTTCATTACATTCAACAACCTTCACTTCGAGTCCCCCTTAACCGATTTAATCATCTCTATTACTTCTTCCTCGCTTACATCCAATCGTTCAGACTCCAGCACAACCTCTTGTATGAGGCCTTTTAATGTCTGGTTTTTTCGTTTATCCAGAATGATTTTTCGTGCATTCGTTGAAACAAATTTACCTAACCCTCGTTTGTTATATAGGATTCCTTGTTCAAATAGTATATTTAGTCCTTTTGCTGCAGTAGCCGGGTTAATATTGAACATTTCAGCAAGCTTGTATTGGGAATGTACTTTCATGTCTTTTTCAAAATTACCATTCAATATTTCAGTCTCAATCCACTCGGAGATTTGTATATATATTGGTTTAGGACCATTGATCATCAAGCTTGCCCCCTTATGTGAGTCAGTGCATTAGTTGTGTAATGTAGTATATTACATTCTTCAAAATAAATCAACATAAGAAAACTTGGCATTCGTTAAAAACAACTCGCACAAGAACAGTTCTTATACCTATTGCAAAATCCGGGATTCATTTCAAGATACAGCCAAATTGGTATAACTAATTGCAGAACAAAAGCGCAAGCGCCTGTTCAGCGCCGTATGGACTGGACTGACCCGTGTGAGATAAAAGGATACACGAAGAGCGTAAGCGATCCGATGTTGACTTATCGTAGACACGGGGAAGGAAGTTCACTAGGCGCTGGAGCTGGACGTGGCTGATTCGGGAGTCCAGTTATCCATTGCACCTAAATTTTATAATTTCCTAGACAGCAATAAAAAATCTCAGTTCAATAACTGAGATTTCACTTCTTCATTAAAAGGGTTTGTGCCCCTCCTGATTTGGCGGATCCTCTGTGATTAGAATAACAGATTCAACCTTCTGAGATGGATCTTTCACCAATTTAGCGGAACCACGATCCACAAATTTATGTGTTTATATTCCACTACCTGCCCGCTCATTCCTGCTACAATCGATTTATGTTGATAAGATACGGAACCCGTTACCCGTACAAGGTGGTTAATAATTTGACAAACTGCTATGCTGTTATTATCATCACTATCAATTCTTAAAAAACTTGCAGTCGTTAAAGGGGATTATAAAAGAAGTATTTTGCTTTTAAAGACCCTTTGTACCCTGGAGTACAGCTCTTATAGTTGCATGTCCAGAAAAGTATTATACTTTCGTACCTGTAAACATAAAAAATTTAGGAGAGAAATTCAATGAAAATATACGTTGATGCCGATGCTTGTCCGGTTAAAGAAACGATTATATCAATTGCTGCAAATCATAATATAGAAGTGATTCTTGTTAAGAGCTTTGCTCATTTTTCACATAATGATGAACAGGCAGGCGTTAAAACGATTTATGTTGATACTGGCGCAGAAGCTGCAGATTACCGAATCATGAAGCTCGCACAAAAGAATGATATGATCATCACACAAGACTATGGCTTAGCATCGCTCGGTCTTGCAAAAGGATGTACTGTCCTTCATCACAAGGGATTCGAATACTCAAACGACAATATTGACCAGCTATTGCAAACACGTTATGCAAGTGCCATGGCCCGAAAAAGCGGTAAGCGGACAAAAGGCCCAAAAGCATACACCACCGAAGACGAAAAAAAATTCAGCCAGCTGCTCCTGAAGAAGCTTGAATAGGGTGGATTGCCTGTCACCCGACTTTCAGCACTTTTTTTCGAAGTTTTTGGTCGTTACTTGGTATGTCAATCATCCCCGACCACACTGCTGCGTCGTTCCAGGAGCACCACATCCCGCCACACTCCATTTAACTTTCCAAGACGTTTCCGAACTCCCACCTCGGTAAAACCAAACTTTTTATGTAATTTAATACTTGTTTCATTTTCAGGAAAAATATTGGTTTGTAACGTCCAAAAACCGTTCATTTCACTCGAGTTAATTAACTCTTCCATGAGCTTCGTCCCAATTCCTTTCCCGATGCTGCGCTCACTAATATAAATACTAACTTCACCAACACCTGAATGCGCTTCTCTTGTAGAAATTGGACTTAATGCAGCCCACCCTAATACATCTTTTCCTTCCCGGGCTACAAGTCTGGACACTGAAAAATGGCCACTATCCCATTCCTCCCACGTTGGAGCCTTTGTTTCAAACGTCGCATTGCCCGTGTTAATACCCTCTATAAAGATATCCCGAACTTGTTCCCAATCCTCTTTCTTCATAATATCCATACTATGCTTGTCCCTTCTTGATTGTTGTCTGATTTATTTTCTTGTTTTTTAGTTTAGCATAAGTTTTCTATATGTTCCCATCATTCGTAATCTGAATTTGTTAGATTTCCACTGATAATTTCTCACACAGAGGGATATTAAAAAGAGAAGACATATTAGACCAGAATCGATTTAATTCTGGTCGATACTAACTAATTAATCCTGACATACCATTAACTTATTACCATCGGGGTCCTTAAACACAAAGAAATGGTCATGCTCAATTTCCGTGACTAGTTCGACATCATTATCCTTCATAAACTGATACGATGCATGAATATCATCTGTACCAAACTGAATAACAGGGATATTTAAGGTAGCAATTTCACCATTTTCATCCCGCCACATTGGCATCGTATCCAGAATCAACCCGGCTCCATCCATTTTGGCTACAAATAGATGCTCAAACATAACTTCACCATCTTCAATTCCTAACATTTTTGAATACCAGTCCTTCGCTTTTTCAAAATCCCTTACTGGTATGAATACTAGATTAATCTTGTTTTTTATTGGACTTTTCATTAAAGCTCCTCCTTTTCAATTAATTCTATATTTCTCTTTAAATATGGGACTTAATTCACTCCATACATCAAACATATTTCCGTCCAAATCCCGAAAAACAAAGTTCTTCCCAGCATGACCTCTATCTTCTATTTCACCTACTGTTATTCCTTTTTCCTCAAATTCCCTATGTAATGATGTTAGTGCATTCATTCCATTCACCTCAAATGTAAGTGAGAAATGTTCCTTGCCGCCAATATCGTAAAAGTTAGCACTTTGTTTTTCGCTAGACTTAACCAGGAAGATACTCTGATTAGCTAAATCTAGTATCGCCTTTTCCTTATCCTGATAATTAAGTACTGCACCAATGTTTACATACCACTCGGCTGCCAATTCAATATCCTGTACTGGAATATATGATGTCCCGATTCTCATTAAACCCCCACTCATTCACATCACTCCTGATAAATAAGTTGATATACCTACTTAACTATTCAACAAATTTTTGCAAATCCCTTCAATAAAAATTTGCTTATCGTTAGAGGGAATGCTTTTTTACTGCCAAAAAAACCTTTGAAAAGAGATACTCCCATTCAAAGGTTTTACTTAAAACTATATATCTACAACTATCTAACAGCAAAGTTATCCTGCAGAACAGCCCAGTTTTGCGGGAATTCAATTCCTAGCACCCAATAACTGGGACCTCTAAGGCCATATTCCTTAATGGTATCGTATTTAGCTTGAACACTGCGTGCGTCTTCAAACCATACTTCGTGTTCCTGTCCAGTCTCGTCAACATAGGTAAAAAAGGGAGATTGATATGTTTCATCATATTGAATGGCTACACCATACTTTTCTGCCAACTGAACTGCTTCTTTTGGACTTACCGTTGTAGCAACCGTTCCTTCCACCCACGGAATCTCCCAATCACGTCCATATAAGGGAACTCCCATTAGGATTTTTTCGCGAGGAATTACCGTTACCGCATAATCCAGCACTTCACGTATTTCATTGATCGGGGCAATCGCCCATGGTCTGCCGCCGGCCCATCCCCATTCATAGGTCATTACGATGACAAAATCGACAATTTCCCCATGGGCAGCATAATCATGAGCTTCATAAAGCAACCCCTCTTGATCAGCTGTATCCTTTGGTGCCAAGGCTGTGGAGACCAGGTACCCTGCTGGATGTAACCGGGAAACTACACGTCGTAAAAAGTTATTATAATTCTCCCGGTCTTCCGAATAAACATATTCGAAATCAAAGTTTACTCCTCTATAGCCCTTTAATTCCATTACAGCTAACAGATTAGTAATCAATGTATCTTGCAAACTAGGGTTACGAAGGATGGTGGCTGCTACATCTGAGTCAAATCCATCACCTGAAAAGTTTGTCAGTACTAAAAGTGGAGCCACATTAGTCGCTCTTGCTGCCTCCAATACTATTTGATCCTGTAATTCTGTGACTGTTCCATCAGCCGTAATACTGTAGGTAAATGGTGACAGATAGGTAAAGTATCTTCCTAACGCTAGAACTTCCTGTCCGCCCTGTTCATTTAACTGAGTTGTATATGCGTTCACTTCAATTATCGGCTTATCAGAGGCCGGAATACGTAACGTTTGACCAGGAAAAATTAACCCCGGATATTCCATATTATTTGTTTGAATGATTTGCTCAGCAGTTACGCCATAGCGTTCGGCAATCGACCAGATGTATTCACCAGCTTTTACGATATGAGAAAAATAAGGTAGCTCCAGCATTTGCCCAACATAAATTAGTGAAGGATTCGTGATATTATTAACCTCTGCCAACTCCTGAACGGACACATCAAACATATTTGCAATCGCCCATAAATTGTCACCAGCATTAATAACGTATTCACGATTCGGATCAGGGATAACAAGTGTCTGCCCTACTACAAGTGAATTAGGATCATCCAACTGATTAAGTAATTTAATCTGATTTATCCTCGAATCATAGCTGCGGGCTATTTGCCATAACGAATCGCCACGTTCAACCACATGAATTTGCATTTTTTCTCCCCCAATTTGTTGTGCTACTACATACCATCGTATTCATCAGATGATTGTCCTAGTAGCAAACTTGAGGGAAAAATAACTATTTCATGATTTACTTTTGTTTAACCTTTCGAATCACATACCTGCTCTTTGGTATTGGTGGCATTCTCACCAAACTAAAGTTTAAATTTTGCTTCGGAACCTGATAATCAATTCGATTCGCCAAAAAATTCAAGCTTACTTTCATAACTTCAATTGTCACCCACTCACCAGCACAGCGATGTCCGATATCGTATTCTCCACCACCTTGTGGAATAAAACTAAAAGGACTTTCTTGCCAACCCTTGAATCGCTCTGGCCAGAAATTTTCAGGCTCCTCCCATAAATCCGGGTCATGATTCGTACCATAAATATCTAGTACCACAAGCGTTCCATTCTTGAAATTATACCCATTCCAATAAAAATCACTCCGTACTTTCGCGCCTAAAAATGGACCAAATGGATAAAAACGGCGGACCTCCTGTACAAACATCTGGCTGTATTCCTCACGATCTGTCTGCAATTTGGCTTTTGACTCGGGATAACTATACATTGCTAGTGCACCAAATGTTACATATCGAGCTATCGCCACTATTGGCCTCAAAATGTTGAGTAATTCTACCGCTGCCATTTGTATGTTCATCAGTTTTCCATCTAAGTTACTATGCCAAGCCATTGCATATAAGGCTGTATCCTCATGGGGCATTAACTGACCTGCACGAACCTGTTGAATAATCCCGCGGATCCAATGCTCAGACCTTTTCCGTGCTTGTCTTCCCCGCCAATGTCTGGGTCCAACGGCTCCAAATGCATCAATCATTGCTGAAAGATCAGTCGTCCGCTGTTGTAATTCTTTTGCCCACAATGGTACACCAGCCCATTCACAAGCGATGCGACACATAATTTCCCTTGCAGCATCGAACAGCACAACTCCCTTTTTTTGCTCCCAGTTTTCAATAGCGATTTGCCACTGTCTACTGGTTATTTCGATAAGGTTGTCTATGCGCTCTGGAGTCATTAACGACATAAATAATTTTTTCCGATGTTTATGTCCAACTCCATCCAATGTTTGCACACCGTTTTCACCCAATAATGTTTTTTGAATTCGCTTTGGCGCTACTCCTTGTCGCCAGAATTTTTCATTATCATAGAATACCTCCGCAGCCTCTTTTCCACCTATACAAATTACTTTTTGACAGCCCATTAAACGTGTCTCAAAAATATCCGATTGGAAACTGGTACGTCTATTTGGAATATATTTATACCCTTCTAATAACAGGGCCATGCTATTATCCAAGCCTTTTTCACGTGGAATTGCCATCTGCCTTTTCTCCTCCCTTAACTTAGTCATACCTATAGATGCTATTTTTCTTTAAAATAAAAAATTTATTCCTCTATCGTTTTTAGGTATAATTAAACTTGAGGTGATCATATGGCACGCGAACGGAAATTTTCCGACAAGACATTATACAATGCCGCAAAACATATACTTTTGAATAATGGCTATGAAGGGTTTACCTTCAGTCTGTTAGCTGATGAGTTACAGGTATCCAGAGGTGCATTATACAAGTATTATGAAAATAAAGAAGAGCTAATTATGGATTACATGATTTTTGAAATGAACCGATTTTTAGCTGAGTTGAAAGAGATCAACAATTATGATCACTTCGATTCACAATTTGATTTTCTGATTAAACTGATGTTTAAACACAATAAAATACATCAGGTACTTGGATTTTCATACCAGATCACTGCAATCATCAGTGAAAACGTAAGAGTAAAGAAAGTACATTTAGAAAAACTTCATCTGGAAATGTATTCCGTTCTTCGAAGTTTTATCCAGCAAGGTCGAAATGAAGAATTGTTAAATCCATCCATAAAAGATGAATTACTTTTAGGTTTTATTTTTCAATCGGTTGATATCCCTAATCATTCCGAAATGCCTCAAACGGAATGGGTTAGATCTGTTAAAGAATTAATAAGTCATGGAATGTTCACAGTTAAGTAATTGACGTTCATGTCTTATTGATTAATAATAAGAGTACTTCGCTATCGTTTTTTTTATTATCAAAAGTGACACAAGCGTTACTTTATTCTTTTAAAAGGGAGAATTAGGCATGAAAACATTTATACACTATGTTACAGACAGCGTTAGCACTAAAAAGGGGATGTGGATCACTGCTGGAGTTTGGCTCATTTCAGCTATGTTATTAGCAGTGTTTGCTCCTAGCGCAAAGGATTATGAAGTATCGAGTATTCAAACCCTTCCCGATGATGCTCAGTCTATTATTGCTCAGGAAAAAGTTGATAAATACTTTGAAAACAGTGATGGCACCCCTGCCTTACTGGTTTTTCAGGCAAATGAAGGTGAAGTGGAACAATCTGAGCTTGGAGATTTCTTATCAACTATCAAAGAAGAAGACATTAAAGGCGTAAAGGAAATCGTTCCACTAACTAAATTACCGCCTCAGGCAGCTGAAAGTTTCTTTTCTGATGATGGAACTACTGCATTAATACCGCTGACTTTTGATGGCTCTTTGGAAACTACGGAAATTAAATCATCATTAGATACGATCTATACGTTGACAGAGCAAAATACGGATATGAGTTTATATGTAACAGGGCCGGCAGGAATTGCAACAGATACAAATGACTTATTTTCCAGAGCGGATATTGTTCTTATTTTATCAACTGTTGGAATTATTTTAGTATTATTGGTTGTAATCTATCGTTCACCATTGCTTGCATTAATTCCATTATTAGCAACAGCCTTTGTCTATGAAGTCGTCATGCAAACATTAGGTCTAATGGGAAAAGCTGGATTGATCATGACTTCTCAGTCCCTGTCAATCATGACAATTCTCTTATTTGCAGCGGTTATCGATTATTCGTTATTTGTTTTCTCACGATACCGAGAGGAACTGAAGAGTCATGAGAATAAACAGGATGCAATGAAACTGGCAATGAGAGGTACCGGTATACCTGTGTTTTATTCTGGGGCTACCGTTTTAGCAGCCATGCTAATCCTTTTCTTCGCTGAGTTTGGTGATTATAAAAACTTTGCACCAACCTTTGGCACAACAATCTTTATTGTCATGCTTGCTTCGGTCACACTTGTTCCAGCCCTGTTTGCTATTTTTGGAAGAAAGTCCTTCTGGCCAGTAATTCCACGAGTTGGAGATTCACAAGTAAAATCAAGTTCCCTTTGGAGCAAGGTTGGTCGGTTTGTTACAAGAAAGCCAATTATTTCAGTCGCAGCTATTAGTATCATTCTGCTTGTTTCAGCAAGTAATATTTTTAATATAGAATATGAGTTTAATACATTAAAGTCTTTCCCTGAAGATATGCCTTCCAGAGAAGGTTATGAGATTCTCGAAGATAAGTTTCAGGCAGGTGACTTAGCACCAACGACTGTCTTATTTGAAACAAAAAACACTATTTCTGAGGACAGCAGAAAAGAGTTAGCCGAAAACCTAACAGATCAGCCACTCGTGAATAATGTTCGAGTAAACGGTACCGCTGATAATGAGTCAGTTATTTCCTACAGCATGACGTTTGAAAAAAATCCATATTCAGTAGAAACAATGGATGCACTAGAAAAAATTCGAAACGATTCCAAGCAAATTCTGGATGAAAGCAATCTTAGCGGCGAGCTGTATTTTGCAGGTGAAACTGCTTCGTCTGTAGATGATCGTTCCATCAACAATCGAGATCTGCTCGTGATTGTTCTGTTAGAAACACTTCTGATCTTTATCATGTTAATTTTCTTGACGAGATCAATTAAGATGCCTATCTACATGATGGGAACTATCTTAGTGTCGTTTGTTGCTGCGTTAGGATTAGGCGTTTTTCTTAGCAGTTTATTCTTTGATATAGGTACGATCAGTAACAGGGTCCCGCTCTATTCCTTTGTATTCCTGGTCGCATTGGGAATTGATTATAATATTATTCTCGTGTCGCGGTTTATGGAAGAAAGAAAACACCATCCTGTTAAAAAAGCGGTGGAAATTGCTGTTGCCAATACAGGTGGCGTTATTTCATCTGCCGGGCTAATCTTAGCAGCCACTTTTGCCGTGCTGATGACACAACCGATCCAATTATTATTCGTGTTCGGGTTCATCGTGGCCGTAGGAATTCTACTCGATACTTTCTTGATACGAGGCGTATTAATGCCAGGATTACTTGTTCTGTTTGAAAAGGATAAACCAGCTGATTCGGTTAAAGATAGCTCTAATTAGTAAAATGTGCACCCATTATGCGTTATCTCCTGCATGATGGGTGTTTAAATATGAAAAAGTATATTAGTTGATGTAATAAAGGTTATTATTATTTCATACCACCATATAAAGCGATACTTCAAAAGGTATCGCTTATTTTATTCTAAATCCTTCTAATAATGACATTGTAAATTTTATTTTTTTATAAAAAGAGGAACTTTTTTGAATGTTATTCGGTCTGTATTTATAAAGGGAGGTGCTTGAAATCAGTAGGCCAAATGAAAGAGAAATATATGAAGGCTACTTTGAAAAGGTGTATAAAACAGCTTACTATATCTTAAAAAACGAGGAACTAGCAAAAGATGCTACACACGATACATTTATAAAGGCATTTAAAAATTTTAATAAAATTAACCAGCAATCCAAAATTAATGCTTGGATAACTACTATTGCAACACGTACAGCCATTAATATTTATAATAAAAATAAAAAGCAACTAACATATGAGTTTAAAGAAGAAATCTATGCTTCAAGCTCAGACGAATTCAACTATACGAAAGATGAGCTAGAAAACCATTTAGATAACATTCCACCTGACCAAAAACAAGTACTGATTTTAAAATATGTGGAAGATTTAACGGAGAAAGAAATTGCAAAACGACTTTCTATTAAATTAGGAACCGTTAAATCAAAAATATTCCGTGCGAAACAAAAATTATATGAACAGTATCAACTAGGAGGTGAAAATAGTGTTGGAGAATAATCGGGAAGAAGAAATTTTAAAGAAACACTTAACAAAGGAAATGGATTCAATTAAAGTGCCAAAAGGATTAAAAGAAGACCTGTGGATACAGGTTAAGCCTGTACGTAAGAATAAAAGGATTATTCTTCCATATATAGCTACGCTTGCGTGTTTAACGGTCTTAGTTGCACTTGGGTTAAGTGGATTCCCTTTTAATTCGGAACCAACGCCTAGTGATACTCAGGATAAAAATATACAGTCAATAGAAGCTGTGTTAAACAATAATCTCACAGGTCCAGATGATGAATTGAAACAAATATTAGAAGGCGAGGGAGAACTTGAGGCCCTAGGGCAATATGAAAGAAACCTGTATAAAGAATATTTTGCAGATGATACGTCCTACCAAGAATACATTTCAAGTTACGGTTCCGTATTATGGGTTGAACCGATAAGAAATGATTACAAATTAGAGGTAAAAAACATCAAATATGAAAAAACAGATTCTAAAGAGATAATCTATAATTTCTCCATCGAATTACAGTATCAAAAAAAAGGCAGTGAATCATCAGAAGTTGCAACGTTAAATGGGCAAGCCAATTTAAATGAAGAACATAAAATAGAAGATATGTTAATTCGTGTTGAAGATTTTATGCGATCCTTAAGTGATTAGGATTCATTAATAATCATTGCTAACTTTAATTGACAAAAATAAAGCAAACGGGCTTCAGTTTTTGGGATAGAAAAATGCCAATAACTTTAGAAATCACATAATAATTAGCATACATTTCTTCCCTGTTGTTGAAGAATCCCTTTTTCACGGAACGAGTATCCACTTCGACTAATTAAAAAACAGCTTTTCAATCGAATGGATAATCCAATTGATCTTTGTTAGAATCAGCATAGGATAATCTGTCGAGGGGGAATCAAAATGAAGATTGTATCAATTGAACCAACACCAAGCCCTTATTCTATGAAAATAAACGTGGACGAACAGTTAACTGATGGACAAACAGAAAATTATAAACTAAATGACGACGTTACCCATGCTCCTAATTATGTACAGAAACTGTTTACTGTAAACGGGGTCAAAGGCCTTTACCGTGTCATCGACTTTATCGCACTTGAACGCAATCCACGCGTTCCATGGGAGGAAATTTTGCCGGAAGTTCGTACTGTATTAGGATCATCTGAAGAGCATTCAGATAATTTAACGAACGAAGCTGCTACAAGCGATGAAAATTTTGGCGAAGTAAAAGTTTTTATCCAGAAATTCCGGTACATCCCTATGCAAGTGAAACTAGAAGAAGGGAATAATGAGCACCGCTTTGGGCTCCCTGAACGGTTTATGAACGCCACAATGGAAGCATCTGTCGCTTCTGAAAATATGTTAATGGAAAGAAAGTGGGTAGAGCAAAGCCCACGATATGGCGATGTTGAGGAAATTGGTCAGGATGTTGTTGACGAAATAGAAGCAAGCTATGATTCCGAGCGAATAGCAGAGCTAGTTAAACTCGCTAAAGCAGATGAAACAGAAAGTGATCAGAAGTCAGCTCCACGGAAAAAGGTTACGCTCGACATGCTTGATAAGCCAAACTGGAAGGATCGTTATGCCGCACTGGACAGGATGGATCCCATCGTTGATGACCTTCCTGTATTAGATAAAGCACTTGATGATGAGAAGGCATCTGTCCGTCGTCTTGCAACAGCATATTTGGGTATGATTGAAGAACCCGAAGTACTTCCATATTTGTATAAAGCACTCCAAGATAAAGCAGTAAACGTACGACGCACTGCCGGTGATTGTCTGTCAGACTTAGGATTTAAGGATGCAATCCCAGAAATGACCAAATCACTAACGGATAAAAGCCGCATTGTCCGCTGGCGTGCAGCTATGTATTTATATGAAGTTGGTGACGAAACTGCCATACCAGCATTACAGCATGCTCTGGAGGACCCGGAATTTGAAGTGCGAATGCAAGTTAAGATGGCACTGGCCAGAATTGAAGGCGGGGAAGAAGCCAAAGGGTCCATTTGGCACCAGATGACTCAAGCCACGAAACAGAAATAATCTAATTAAACAAAGGCCTGGCCGGTGAGAACCCACGTCCTGTGTTGTCACCGGCACTAGTATATCCTATACATCGGAGCTGGCTGTTGATCACGCCCAGAAGAATGTACTACTACTGTCATGCAACGACTACCACAGAATTTACCACTTGTTGCTACCGCATTTACCAATGGCATAACACTTTGGAAGATAAAGGCATTCTAAATTATCACTGTTTAACTGATAAATTAGCCTTTCGCTATTCAACAATAGCATTAAAAAAGTTCATACATAAATCCCAAGTATATTATTTTACTTTTAACATTGAATACTTTCGATAAGCCCGATAGAAACTGCTGCCCAAAAAAACAACCATAAGTACGGGAAGAGACCTCAAAAGAACAAATGGAGTTTCAAATAACAGTGCCTTCCAAAACAATGAACCTTTCATACTCCAAAGACCTTCAGTTAAATATAATCCCGAATCCTTGTAAATCGAATAAGAAAAATACAAACAAAGCATACCCAACCAAAATGAATAACCCATTAATCTTTTATAATAATTACCCTTTGATTCGCGGTCCGAGAAGATTTCATTTTGATCATCATCTTCTTTTTGCCAATACTGTTTTCCACCCATCCGGTACCCCACTATATGGGTCCAGCCAAAATCTTCATATATCGCTTGGTATTCCTTGAACTTTTTCTTTGGTAAATAATCTTGATAATCAAGTCGCATAACATATCTATTGTCCGTTTTTTTGAAAGTGTATATTCCCAATCCACTAATATTTGTACAGCGATATCCCTTTTGCAGTTGCTCGTTTAGCCATTGCTCTTCTTTTTCAATATCAAAAAATACCTTAAATATCTTCATTTGATTCACTTCCTTCATACAAGGATAAAATATGCAATAGCCTTTCCTGTTCCATTTTCAAAATGGTGCTTCCTTCTGTAGTTATCATATAAATTTTTCTCCGACCTGAATTTCCAACAGTTTCAATCCAACCATGTTTATTCAAGTTTTCAATCGCACCGTATAATGTACCAGCCGCTAAAATAACGGTACCATTACTTATTTTTTCTATCTTCTGCATTACGGCATAGCCGTGGAGTGGCTCACGTAGAGCTAATAAAATATAATGCATGGTTTCAGACAACGGCAATAATTTATGTTTCATAATCTCATCCTTTATTCAGTTTAACTATATAGTTTGACTTAATAATAATGTAATACAGTTCAACTGAATAGTCAACAGCATTTTTTAAGTTCATCGAAGGAACTTAAAGTAAAACCTTTAAAATAGGCAAATATTTAATCTAAAAAAGTCGATTTCCTTTACGTAGGGAAATCTACTTTTTATGTAATCTTATTCAATTAAATGGCCCTATTGCTTAAGACTACTCTTATTGAAAATCAATTTGCGGGAACATCCAAGGCGATACTTCTGCGTCGCAAACAGCTAGAAGTGTAGCAAAACACATCAAAATACGGGTGTACGTAAATTCCTCTTTACCAGTAAATTCAATATGAAAAAAAGTGCCAAAAATCGCCAGTACTACGGCAATTACTGATAAACTTAACAATCCTTTGGTTGACTTTATCATTCAGTTTCCTACTCTGTTCAAAAATCCGGCTCAATTCACAATACAGGGCGCAGCCTAACTAAACTACTCCGCCCTTTTAGAAATATCAATTTTAATCGTATTTCTTACAAACTAGGATAGGTTGCTTTTTTCTGCAATAGCCCATATTCTGTCTTCCTTTCTTTCATCTACTTTTTGTATCTCTTTAACGTTATATTTTTTGTCGAATATAATTGCGATTAGCACGATAAGAGATACTGGTGCCACTAAAAAGTATATCCAAATCAAGGTTCTCACCTCCGTTAAACTAAAAGTTAATTACACTATTATTTCTTATTGCATTTCAATTATATGTTTTGTGGAATTTATTACTCGTCTTTTCGTTTTCTTCTACAAGATCTTAATATTTTAAAATTTAACAGTAATAAGTATTTACTTACTTTTCCCTCGAAATATTTTTAGCATTCTAATTCAATTTTAGTATATATTATGCACTTGCTTTCAAGAGTTCATAGGGGTTAGTTCTAATGGCTTTAATTACTGGAATCAATACACTAAACATTCCAATAAATATTGGAATACAGATTGTTAACAACAAGATAGTTATCGAGTCCCATGGGAAAATGTCGTACATGATTCCGATGTAACCGATTGATAGAAGAAGCCCTGATAATCCAGCAATAAAGCCGATTAATGCTCCTTCTAAAACAATAACTAGGCTCACCGTTCTGTTTTTCCAACCAATTGATTTAAATATAGCAAGCTCGTTTTGTCGTTCCATTATATTTTGCCACATCATTTTGCCCGTTGTTAATACGCCAATAAGTAGAGCTGCAGCCATAATGAAATAATATGTTTCATTCACTTCAACAGCAACAAACTCCCCTAGATACGAGGTATACAGCACCCCGTCTAAACGAAAAGAAACAAACAAATAAAACGACAGCAATGTTGATGGAAGTGCAATAGCCAAAACTGATAATAAATTTCGTCCTGGTCGTTGAAAAACTTGATTGACAACCATTCCGACTATGGATTTATTTTTTATAAATCGTTTTGATTTAAAGCCTATTTCACCACTTTTAATTCCCTGGTATGGCTTGAGCTTACCAATTCGGATAAGTGGAATTAACATACCTAATCCAAACATTACAAGGGAAGCTACGCTAACTAACCCTATTTTTGCTAGGTTGAAATTGGCACCATTGAGGTATAAGATATATTCCACAACAATCGCCAAAAGGCTGATTAGAATAACGAACGCGATTGCTTCTAGAATCATCATGTTACGGAGCATATTTGTGCGCCACCCCAAAGCTAAAAAAATACTGTAATCTTTTTTATTTGCTAAATAAGAAACATAAGAAGTAGCGAACACATAAATAGTTCCGATTAAAAGAACTGCCAATAGAATACTGGAATATCCCATGGAAATTTCTCTGAATATTGTTATGGATTGACCCAATTTTATCCAAGGTTGTTCAATCCATCCGAGCGCCTCATTATCTTTATCAATAACTTTTGTGATTGTAGGTTGTGGAGATGACCCCCTCGTAATCGTCACCTGCAATCCAGTCTGTTTCACTATTTCCTGTTTTATTTCATCTAATTTTCCCTGTGCTGCATTCCCTATTTCTTCAATACCCTTCACTTTGATTCGGATGGCTGAAATACTGTTTCCGCCTTTGATTACTTCAGCAGCTTTAACTGTTGTTAATACATTGGGCGGGTTTGATAATATTCCTGTCGGCTCGCCGGACCCTTTCATCTTTTGAATTGGATTCAGTGGTTCATTATCTGGTCCAAGTACAATATTTGCTTCCGCGGGTCGATACGTTTGAATGGGAAGCTTGGTAAGTGGGTCCTTGCTAATTCGTAATTTCTCCGGATTATATTGTCCAACAACGTCAAACCTTAGTATGGGTAATAACGGTACACCTTCTTCGTTTACCTCATGTTCAACTAAATCTACTTCTCTAAAACCGTATTCAAGTGATGTATCTTGCAATATTTCATTTTCACTTGCGAGTTTTTTACTGGCTATTTTGTAACTTATCGCCCACTGTTTTGGGAATGGACTTTTCGTTTCGGCATAGTCAAGTGTACTTGCTTCATAATACAATCCTGTGTTACCTACCTGTATAGAGGTACCTTCTTTAGGCTTATTTAAATTGTTAAAGTAGATCTCTTCCAGCTCTTTTCCTGAGGTTTTGTACGTATCAACAGGTTCTGTATCGATTGTATGTAGGTATTCGTATCCCTTTTTCTTTACTCTTTCTGCAACCTGTCGTTGCTCCTTCGATGTTTGAAAAGGGATTTGCAACTTTTCCAATGTTACTTTGTATGTACTATTCGAAAAACTTCTATTGTTAAGCAAAACAGGTAAATGAAAAACGCGATCAAATTCTGTATCTTTTCTTGCTTTATCACTTGTCCCGAAATATTGATTCGCAACAGCGTTTTCCAAGCCAACAAGTTCAGCCTCTTCTTTCGGATCAATGCCTACGATTAATTGCGGCTGTCTTAAAGTAATGCCTGCATCATAAGGAACTGCACCGAATTGTGGATATCTGTTAACAGTCCAATTAACCGTTCGATAAATTTCTTCACCTGGAAATTTGTTGGTGAACAACCCATTATCGTGTGTTTTTCTAGTTGTTGTTTTGTAAAGACCTGGTTTATCGGGTTGGAAGGGATCCATCGTTATGTGGAGCTGAACATAGCCCAGAACTGAAATGGGAGCTGCTGTCTCGATACCACTTATCGATTTTATCCCTTCATATTGCTTATAGCTAATACCGCCATTTATTCCAAGTGAAAAATTTGGTTCCATTAAGTTGTCCTTATTCATAACAGTATCTGGTGGTGTAACTAAAAGATCGTAACTGCTTTCCCACTTTTCCTGTAGTTTTCCACTTACTGTTTCTTTTGTTGATTCCGTTAAGCTGAACAAATAAATTAAAGTACCACTGATTAGCATGAGACCAATTACAGATATTAGTAATCTCTCTCTATGACGCAACCATTGTTTAAATATAAATTTTACCATAATCTATTCCCCCCCTGTATTAACTATTCATAATTAGTTATTACACATTTCTATTATGGTCTATTTATAAAACTGAGGATAAAAAATCCGTTATAAGTGTCTGAAGAGTGTGTCATAACTGGGCCTTATCGTCCTTTACTTCGCCACCACGAATTCCAAAGTAAACCTAAACATTTGCAATCTTCCCTGTACCACTTATAATTTTTCCATCTTTCATTTCCACTATGCGGTCAGCACGTGCAGCTAAATCAGAATCATGGGTAACAAAAATCACACCGCACCCTTTATTCCTGTTTAAATTGCTTAAACTATCAAAAATTATTTCGCCTGTACGGGTATCTAAATTGCCTGTTGGTTCGTCAGCCAATAGCCAATGAGGTTCATGTACAAGTGCTCTGGCAATCGCTACACGCTGTTGTTGACCGCCTGAAAGTTGTGATGGCAATGAATTATATTTGTCGTCCAATCCTACTTGGTCCAGCATTTTTTCTGCACGCTCTTTTTTGTCATAGGATACTTTCCGCGCAAATAACGGAGACATTACATTTTCTAAAGAAGTTAAAGAAGGTAACAGATGAAATTGCTGAAAAACAAAACCAATGTTTTCAAAGCGAAAATCCGCGAGTTGTTTGGAAGAATACTTGTTTACGGGAGAACCGCCATAATGGATGGTTCCACTTGTTGGTAAATCCAATGCACCTAGCAGGCTAAGCAACGTTGATTTACCCGAACCTGATGGTCCTACAATTGCAACAAACTCTTTTTCATCAAACTCAATATTGATATCTTCTAATGCAAACGTCCTTACTCCCTCACCCTCAAATACCTTATTAACCTCAGTACATTCTATTTTATGTGTCAACATTATTCCCCCTTTTTTTCTCCCAAGATAATAATGGAAAGATGGTCGCTTTTGAAGTTCTTGTGTAACCGTGGGGTGGTGCGATTATTTGACTTAATGATAATAACTAAAACCGATACTGATAATGATTGATTCGATAATCATTAAGAAAAATAGACTTATTCGGTATCCAGTTATCTAAAATATACCTGAGCAATTAATCCCCCTTATAATAATGGTTAAACTACTAATTCGGATTTTTATACTTTTTGCGATTTTCCATGTAATCTTTAGGTGCTTTGCCGAAGAGGACAAGGGTTTTTTGATCAATTGTGGTAATGCTGATTGCTAATTCCTTATCCCATCCTTGTTTCTCCCAGTAAGTGGTATACCAGTGCACTTCAAATGCGGAGTTTACTTTTGGTGCTGAGTCTTCTCGTGACGGAGTACCGTATTTTGACTTCCATCCAAGTTTTGGGAGAATTTCCATATAATAGTTATTAATCAACTCATCTTTATCTCCATTAATTCTGTAAGCATATGTTATAATGCCATTCTTCTCTTCGTGAAAATACGATTCCAAGCCCTTGTATAACGGAACTTTGCCAAACACCTGCCCACCCGTGTTGAATTGTTCCTGTGATGTAAAATTTAAAGCTAATGGAATGATAATCGCAATACAGGCAGCAATTGCCGCAAAACGCAAATAAAAGCGGTATCTCTTTTTCTTCTTGACAAAGGGTTTCATCTTATTAATCGTTGATGTAATTCTCCGTTCATCGGGAGATTTAATTTCACTATGATCAAACATTGTAACAACTATATTCTCTAAGTCTTTAAACTCTTGATCCGCATCTTCATCATAAAATACATTGTCATTATTTATTTTCTTGTCACTCATCATTCACACCTCCATCTAATACTTTTGCCAATTTACCCAAACCTTGTTTTAACCTTGACTTCACGGTAGGGATAGTGGAACCGGTTATCTTGGCTATTTCTTTAATTTTGAGATCATGAAAATATTTTAGGATAATTGCTTCTTTTTGATAATCCGGAAGGTTATTTATAGCTGTGTTAATTTCTTCTCGTTTCTCATTTCTTTCAAGGATATGACTAATATTAAATTTACTTTTTAGATTTCCTGGTAACGCTGACTGTTTGGATAAGTTTTTGAAATTCAGGCTTCTCCAATAATCTTTACAGGTATTGGCGGCAATTGTATATAACCAACCTTTAAATGTACTTTTGCTTGAATACGTGTGAATCTTTTTAATCATTTTTATAAAAATTTCTTGTGTTAAGTCGTAGGCAACCTCTTTATCACCCATTTTCCGATAAACAAATGAAAAGATATTGGGATAGTATTTTCTTGTCAAAATTTCCATAGCATTTTCGTTGCCATTTATAATACTATCTATTAATTCTTGATCCGCCGGCATTTTTATCACCTCATATAGTAAGACGATTTTTTAAAATAAAGGATTTAAGTTTTTTGAATTCTTTATAAAATAATATTAACAAACGCTATCATGATTGAGCAGTATGATTATTATATTTAAAACCATGGCGTGGACCGGTAAAGGTTCAGTCTTTTTTTCATATCCAATAGTACTCCCCCTCTTCCATCAGGAGTAAATAAAACACCTTCTAAAAATAGTCCGCTAGCAATCAAGGAATATCTCATACCAAGTTAAAATAAATATGTGGCACTGTAGGAAACTTCTTAACCAACTGCAGAATTCTTTCATCCATTTCTCTGCCGTGTTTCCTCAAAGTTTACCGGTAATTGATCAAAAAAACACCCTATAATAAAGATACACTGAATAATCAATGTATCTTTATTATAGGGAATGATTCTTCTTTTGAAAGGTTGTTTTGTGTATCTTCTACACTCCCCAAGATATAGTTTTAAAATAGAACCCAATTATCTGCGTAAAGAATTATTAACTATATGGCCAAACCCAGAAGGAAAAGTTCCATTCGTTATTCCGGATTCGCACCTGTCTGTCATACTCCGTATAACGCTTTGTCCGTACATGATTTAGTTAATTTCTGCGGCATAAAAACTCCCTTTTTTCTTCAAAAATCTGACCCTATTGCTGAAGACAACTCTTATTAAAAATCATCAAATTTGTACCACAAGTATAATATTTTTGATTCCAAAAACTATGTCACGGATGGTATATTTCATTGTTTGTCATTAGCTGTAGCTAATTCTGTAGTCCAATTATCTACAGCGCTCCATATTAAGTTTCCTAAAAACCGAAAAAGCTGTCACCAGATCACACATCTGATGGCAGCTTTTCTCATTAACTATAGTTTAGAATTGAGTTCTTCCTTTGCAATTCACTAATTGCCTCACAAAGTAACTCCTTATTAAAATCAGGAAAATAAGCATCTGAAAAATACAGTTCTGACATGGAGGATTGCCATAACAGAAAGTTACTTACTCTTTTCTCCCCTCCAGTACGAATTACAAGTTCCGGGTCTGGCAGATCCTTCGTGTATAAATATTGTTGAATCATTTCTTCACTCACATTATCCCAGGCTGTATGCTCGTTTTGAACCTCCTGAATTACTTTTCTGACCGCCTGAAGGATATCAGCTCTACCACCATAATTAAACGCGAAGTTCACGATAAGTCCATCATTATTTTTTGTTTCTTCGACTGCCTTTACAAGTGCCTTTCTCGTTAGTTCTGGCAGGTCTGCCATGTTTCCGGAAATTAGTATCTTAATATTTCTTCTCATAAATTCAGGCAACTTTTGATTAAAAAATTTCACCGGTAAATGCATTAAGTAACTAACTTCATGCTTTGGTCGTGACCAGTTTTCTGAAGAGAATGCATACAATGTAAGTATTTTAATATCTAATTCTATGCTGGCATCAATAATTTTTTCCATTGTTTTTGCACCTGCAAAATGACCTTCACTCCGGGTGAGTCCTCTTGCTTTACCCCACCGGCCATTTCCGTCCATCATAATGGCAACATGTTTTGGTACATATGAATTCATCTACTCTCCTCCTTAAGTTCAATTTCCTGCAGCTTTTGTAATACTTCTTGTTTCATGAAGTTGAAGGATTGCCATGAGCCTTCAGAACGCCTCTCTTCCCACTCTATTCGGTTAGCCAGCACATTTTCCAATTGCGGATATTCTGGATTTTTTTCATATAATTCAATTAACCCATTCACACCAGTGTAAGATAACGAATTTAAATAGTGTATATCTATTTTTTCAGTACGTTCATAGCGTTCCAGGTTGTTATCGACAATGATTTTTTCAATATGGATAACATTTAACCCTGTATAAAACAATAAACCTACGATTAAGTAAAAATGAAGTAATGATAATCGTTCGACCCACACTTTAATTAGCGTGTAAGCAAAAATTACGATCAAAAACACCATAAATGCATGGGCAAGAATCCGGTCCAATGTAAATCCATATGCCGCTTCATACATACTTAGACGTTGATAAGCGGATGCAAGCATAACACAGCTTACACCGATCAGCAGTGAATACATAATTTTAATGGTTATCTTCAATGATTTACGTTTTTCATCTATTAGTTTTAAACAACTTATTAATATCGTCCAGTTAATTAAAGTAACAATTATTAGCTCAAAAAACCCTCGCCTTGCATATTCGGCAAATGTTAAGCCTTCCTGTAACCCATTACTGAAAAAGTACTTAAATTGAATCGCAGCGAATAGAACGTACACAGAGTTAAGCAAGACCAAAATAGTTATTGCTGTAATACTGTTCCAGCGCACATTCCATTGTTCTGTATCATAATCAGATGCCTTTGGATTCGGCCGTCCATGCAGAACCTGAAAGACACCAAAAAATACAAAGGTCAAAATGATTATAATTACAAAACGAAAGGCCCCTTCCAGAAAATTAAGCTGTACGATATAGCGCGGGAAGCGTAATACGATATCCTGAAACACAGCATCTGCCGACATTAACAACCCTGTTATAAGCAAAAGGAGTGGAAGCCCAATGATAATCCCAATCAAAATCCGTTTCACCGTTTGTGCTGTTTGTTCATCCATATTCTTAAACACTCTACGAAACCCTTTATTGCAAAAAGATGAGCTATATTTAATCCCTTCACCAAGTTTATTTGTCAGTAAAGTCACGAACACTGGTGTGCTCCACCTTAATTTGTTCGGGCTTGTTATTAAGACAATATGGAAAAATACTAACACCGGTATGATAAAACTATTAAGGCTATAAAAAAGGAAATTATCGTACAACAGATAACTTGCAGCTAGCAGCCAGATAGCCACCATGACAAGAAGACCGATCCTTCGATGGGTAAATGTAAGACGAAAGCGAAGAAACACGACAGCATATAATCCAGCGATAAACACCAGATACGAAACCCCTATACTTCCATGAAAAAAACTAAGCTCCGCCAGAATCCCCAACCCTAAGCAAACAAGCAAAAACAACCAATCTTTTTGTTGAACTTTACTATCCATAATACCCCACCAATACAATGTTATTCTATATACATCGTAATTCTATGTACATAGGTAAAAAAATATATATCTTATCAGGACTGACTTCATAAAAGACCATCAGCCCATTTATACAGATACTTTCTTTCCCCACCGATAACCAACCATGCTGACAGGATAAAGAAATGCGGTAAAAACAATACAAACTACAATAAACCGAAAACTTAAAAGCGGCTGAAACCATGTGTACGGAATAATTTTAAAAATGATTAAGTACATAAATAATATGTTTGGCACAATTGAAAAAAGAAACGTTTTTTGCAATAACCTGTATCCACCATGACCAAATTCTTTTCCTATTTCATAGCCTATAAGTCCCCAGAACATTATGTATAACAGCATAATAATAAAAGGTATATTTATCAGGTTTTCCCAAAGTAATTCCGCCCAATTCCAATGAAAAATATTGTAGCTGAGTGTGAGCAGAGCTCCACCAATAAAAATCCCAGCATTAATAAGGACAAATAACCATTGTGTTTTTTTTGGCGTAATTGTTGTCTCTTGCTTCCATATTTGAGCAATTTCCTGAGGTGTCCCCAACCTTTTAACTAATTCACTATATAGATTTTGATCATCAATAGACTCTTCCTGCAGCATTTCATATACATGCATTTCATAATCTGCCAGAATCTCCTGCTTATCGGGATGATTCTCGATCTCCCCAGATAACTCCAGGAAGAACCTTTGATCTTTTAACGTCACGATTCATTTCTCCGAATCAAGTTGTTCATTACCTGAACGTAACGGTGCCATTCATTCGTTCGTTCATCAAGGATTTCCTTGCCTTGGGACGTTATACAATAATATTTACGGGCCGGGCCCTTTTCCCGATTTTCCCAGTAATAATCAATGTATTCCTGCTTCTCCAACTTATGTAGCGCAGGATACAACGTTCCCTCTTTTATTTGGAAATGATGGTCACTTCGCAAGTCCATCTCTTTAACCAGTTCATAACCATACATGTCTCGTTCATTCAACAATTGCAGAACAAGTAGGGACGTACTCCCTTTCACAAGCTCACGATTAAACATGTTTTTCACCTACCTAGAATTATTAGGTATCTATACTATATAAAATTAATCTTTATTTGTAAAGGCGAACAGGTTAATTTTTTAAATACTCCTTAGGGCTTATCACAAAATATTACTCAGGACGCTTATCATGGTTGAACGTAATCATTAAAATAACCTTATACAAAGCGATGAGGAGTATTTCATGATGAAAAATAAAAAGATCTATGTGCTATTAACAGACACTGGCACACTATTTACAAGAATGATTAAGCTATACATTAGAAAACTTGGCTTATCGCCAAGCCTTATGGCGAAAGCCTTAGTTGCACTTATGCAGTAAGAAAGTAGTTATACTTTCTTAACTGCCAAAGAAAGAAACCATTTAATCATGCATCGATAGCTTTAGATGAGAATCTGATGGGAGTCTATAGTTTTGGAAGAACAAGTCGCAGAAATCCTTTTTTCGGTGGGTTTGTTAAAGAAAATATTTCGGAGGAGTTGTTTACGAATGCCAAGTGTACCATTTATTGCTGTACAGTCAATAACTATCAGATAAATAAAATGAATGCTTATATACAAAAAATAGAATCTCAAAAAGAAATCTATCGTTACAATCTGTTAGGGTTAGTTGCCATTATGCTAAATAAGAAGTTTAACAGAGAGAATGCCTTCTTTTGCTCGGAGTTTGTCGCTTCCGTGTTAATGGAATCTGACAACTTTAATTTCAGGAAACCACTATCTTTGATAACCCCCCATGATTTGCAGGAGGAACCTGCCTTTCAGTTAGTATATCAAGGGAAACTTGCTGATTATACCAAGCCGGGATCAGATTCTATCGCTTAAAAACTACCATCCAATTCAAAAATATGGATGGCAGTTTTTAACTTATCTTAGCTTATAAGTGTTATTAATTGGCCATCTCTCTCTTCCTGTTCACTTTTTGAAGCCAAATCATACTTCTTAAAAAGATGGAATAATTCGTTTAGTGTTTCCTGCGAACGGTCTTCATCTAAAAAATGATGCAATTTATCAGTTAAATCCTGTGGCAGGAACTCTTCTTGACTCTTAAGCTTCTTTAAAACAGATTCCTGTGAATGATCGATATTACATACTCCCACTTAGATCACCCTCCATTCGGATTTTAGTGTTTCTTCCTCCAAACTACCTAATTGGACCAAATAAATCAACCGAAAGATAGTTCGACAAAAATCGGAAAGTGACAGGCACCGATTCTTGACTTCTGTATGTTATTTACTTTATAATTATCTTTAATTCAGAATAAACTCCCGAAGAGAGATGGTATTATGAATCGAAATTTATCATTAAATGCTTTTGTGGTATTGATGCGGGCTTCAAAGTCTGTTGAGGAGCGTATTAAGAAAGATATAAAAAGTTATGGTGTCAGTATCACTGAATTTACAATTTTGGAAGCTTTGTATCATAAAGGTGACCTAACTGTAAATCAGATTTGTGATGCAGTACTGATAAATAGTGGGTCCATGACTTACGTAATTGACAAGCTACAGCAGCGAGGACTATTGGAACGGATTACCAGTGAAGAAGATAGAAGAGTTATTCATGTTCGAATAACGAATCAGGGAAAAGAATTGATGGATGATATCTTCCCACAACACGAGAAGGTAATAGAGAAGGTTTTTAAAGATGTAAGTCCTGAAGAGCTGGAATCAGTTATCGATATTCTAAAAAGAATAGGCTTAGACAGTGTGAAGAAAAAATAAACTGAAGTCGAAAGGAGAAATACAATGAAACATATATTCCAAAAAGGAAACGACCAATCAAAACCAACACTACTATTACTGCATGGCACTGGAGGGACTGAACAGGACCTGCTTCCACTAGCAGGAGAAGTTGACAAGGATGCCAATGTGTTAAGTGTACGCGGAAATGTTTCTGAAAATGGTATGCCACGCTTCTTTAAAAGATTGGCTGAAGGAGTATTTGATGAAGAAGACTTAATCGCCCGTACAAAAGAGTTAAATGAATTTCTCGATGAAGCAGCGGAAGAAAATGACTTTGACCGAAACAATATAATCGCGATTGGATATTCAAATGGCGCAAATATTGCAGCAAGCCTATTATTCCATTATCAAGATTCACTAAAAAGTGCCATTCTTCATCATCCAATGGTTCCAAGACGAGGAATTGACTTGCCAGATCTTTCAGGAAAGAATATTTTTATCGGAGCAGGGACAAATGATCCAATCTGCCCGGCACAGGAGTCAGAGGACCTTAAGTCATTATTGGAAAATGCTGGTGCAAGTGTTGAACTCCATTGGGAAAGAAATGGTCACCAGTTAGCATACAGTGAAGTAGAAGCAGCAAGTAAATGGTATCAAAATATATAAAAAAGAAACCGTTCTGCACTTATATGGCAGAACGGTTTTTTAATGGCTCTATTCTTAGATTTATAACTTCGCAATTGATATAAAATGCGAAACAACTTTTTCGTAATTTCCTTGCATTCTTTATAAGATAAGTGCTAATCAACGCTGCGGAGGAAATATACGGAGACTCCTGTGGGAGCAAAGGCCTAGGTGAGACCACTGAGTGCGTTAGCACGAAGAGGGCTCATCAGCCGCCCTAGGTGCGCGTAGTGTATTTCCGGAGCGGTGTCATAGCACTCAAACATTTTTCACATTGTGTCGCATTTTATATCCACTACGATTAATAAAAAGCAACGATATTTAAGAAAACAGCCTTATTAATTTAGGATTAATTGTATTGTATTTCCAGATGGATCTTGTGTTATATAATGATATGATTCTTGCTTCACATCAGCTCCAACCTGTTTTAATTGGCCAACTGTTTCTTCCCTGACTTTTTCATTTGGATAAACAAGTGTAAACCAATTCAATCCTGAACTGTTCCTGGATGGAGCTTTAGCACCTTCCCCGTTCCACACATTTAACCCAATATGGTGATGGTAATCGCCGGTCGATGTAAAAAGCGCACCAGGATAAGTTGTAACAATATCGAATCCAAGGCCATTCTTGTAAAATTTCTCTGTTTCAGCCAAATTAGCTACATGCAAGTGAATATGCCCCATTACAGTTTCATTAGGCAAACCATTCCACTCTTTCTTACTTTCTGCAAGCAGACTTTCCCCATCTAAAGGTTCGGTAGCCATCGCAACCTTCCCATCTGACCAACTCCATTCAGATGAAGGCCGATCACGATATACTTCAATACCATTTCCGTCTGGATCATTAAGATAAAGTGCTTCACTAACATAATGATCAGAGGCCCCCAGGCGTGTTCCTGTCTGCACGATATGATTTAAGAACGAAGAAAGATCCGCGCGACTTGGTAAAAGAATCGCAAAGTGAAATAATCCAGTTTTCCTATCCTCTTTTGGCACAACGTCAGCTGGCTGTTCTAATGTTAACAAAGGTTTTTTTCCATCCGCAGTTAACACCGCTTTACTGTCTGTTTGATCTAGTACATTGAATCCGATAATATTTTGATAAAAATTAAGTGACTTTTCCAGATTTGTAACGTTTATATTAACCTCGCCAACATATATGACTGGCTCCTCGAAAAATTTCTTTTCCATATTATTTATTCCTTTCTATTACGTTTTATAATTACTATTAAACACTGAGTTACTTTATGTAAGTAATTATATATAATAAACCCGTTTATGTCAACCTCGCCTTTTGACGTTAAACGCATAACACTTTATCCCTCTATTCATTTTTCGTATACTTTAAATAAGCAATTCTCAACTGAACTGAAAAGGGTGACGTTTCATGATTGTAAGAGAACATACAAATGAATTTGTCATGATTGAACAGGAGCATCATGCCTGGCTATCAGGTGAAATCGCTGCAAACCTTATAGAATCACTGGTCCCTGAAAAAGAACTCAGGGAGTCTGTTAACTATGCTATTTATAAACATGATGATGGCTGGAAGTTGTTAGATGAACAGCCTTTTTGGAATGACAAAAATCAAACACCATATACTTTTGTCGATTTTCCTGTTCTCCCAAAGACTGTGTTTTATAAACATGGCATCGAAGAAGTGGAGAAAATGGATAGCTATGCAGGACTTTTATGCAGTAAACATTACTCCCGTTTTCTCCTTGATGATACTTCCAAAGAAGTTCAAGTTTTTGTACAACAAGAAGAAGAACGCCAGAAACGGATTATCCAATCCTTAACAGATTTTGATCAGGATGCATTTAACTTCCATTATGGCTTGCTTCAGCTTTGTGATAATTTGTCTTTATATATTTGCTTGAATGAACCTGGTACTCCAAAAGAAAAGGAACATTCTTTTTTTCAGAAAGGAATTCCTGTTTCCTCCTCTATTGACGTGTTTAAACGGGGTAAATTAAACTTTCGCTGGGTGGATGAGAATACCATTTTAACGGATGAACTTCTATTTGACAGGCCATTAACGATTACGTTACAGCAAAAAGTCGTCAACAAGAACTCCATCTCAAAGAAAGGATTAATTGAAAGTTATCACGAGGCACCCACCATGCAAGTTATTATCCATTTAGTGTGTGATGATAATTAGTAAAGGAGCTGTTCAGTACAGCTCCTTTAGGTAAGATTTATTCAGATTCCTGTCTAACAGGACTCTGACCATCATACTCTGAGTCCATATACAATCTTCTGCTTGGTATAGCAATGGTAACCCCTCCGTTCTCAAGAATCTCCAGTATTTTAAAGTTTAATTCTTCTCGTATGTTTAAATAGTTTCCCCAGTCAGTAGTTTTTGTAAAGAAATATAACAAAATATCTAACCCATATTCTTTATATTGATCAAGGGAAACAAAAATAGTCTCCTGATGAATTTCGGCGTGATTTTTAAGTAAATCCTCAATCTGATTGACAACTGTCTCAATTTTTTCGCGAGGATTATCGTAAGTCACCCTTAAATAAAACATTATTTGCCGTTTATTCATTTGACTCCAGTTCGTGATCGATTCATTTGCTAATGTTGCATTAGGAACTGTGACAAGTGCATCAGCAAAGGTCCTTACTAATGTACTGCGAAATGTAATATCTTCAACGACACCTTCAACACTCTCTGTCTTAATCCAATGTCCGATTGTAAAGGGCTTTTCTGTAATTATAACAATTCCACCAAATAGATTGCTGATTGCATCCTTTGCTGCCAGAGCAAAAGCTAGTCCACCTAAGCCAAGCCCAGCAACAAAACCGCTGACATTATACCCAAACTCCTGAGCAATCACGCTAATACTGATTGCTACAATAATAAACCGCAGTGCCTTCGATAGAAACGGAATTAGTATATCGTCAATATCAATATCAAATCTCTCTTCAATCTTGAAAAAAAGCAGTGATGATGAAGCGGAGAGATTATACAACCCCCAACTTACCATAAAGATAACAAAAGACCTTATGATGTTCTGAAATAGTGGATTCGCCTGTTCCAAATAAGGAAAGTAATCAACGGCAACATATATCCCTATAATAATAAACAGCCATCGAACCGGCTTTTCAAACGCTATAAATATGTATGAAAAGAAATCATTCGGGGCTTTTCTGCTTAACTTCAAGAGAAGCTTAAATACATACTTTGTAAAGATTTTCCGAAAGATTAAAAACAGCAGAATAATACCAATTGAAATGCCAGTATCTTTAACTGCTTCATATGAAAAAAATAATTCCCAAGACCATGTCATAACAAAATCCCGCCTCCTAACCTTAGTTAATAGTAACATAACAGCTTTTCATTCACCGAAATATTAAATAACCAACCACTAGTAGTCCTGTGGCTGGTCTGTTAACATTCGCAACCGATATGCATTCATTGCAGCCTCCCCTAGTGTATCAAGCAAGTTGTGATTGGCATATGCTCCGATTATTGCACCGAACCCTGGAACTAATTGAAGCATTTTGATTAAATCAATATAATCCCGATATTCCTGTTGAAAGACTCTCCAGTCCATATCAGCAAGATGCACCTTTTCTGCCTCCCAATTCTCGATAATATGAAAAGTTTCTTTTCGCTTATCATCACTTGAAAAGGCAAGCTGAAATACATGAAGTATGAACAAACGCTCCTCATATTCATCTGTATCGAATCCATAGACAGCTGCAGCTTCAAATAAGAACTTCATTTTAATCGATAAAAGTAATGGGAAATCAGCAAGTCCGAGAAAGATGCCGCCTGCACCTGTTCCTGCTCCCTCAATAACTGCTGTTTTTCGATATGAAGTGAGTTTTTCCTGAAGGATCTCATCCCTCTTAAAAAGACTAAGTTCAGATGGCTGTTTCTTCTTAGTTGTAATATTTGAACCGATTAAGGTTGCCTTAACCATATTTTTAATACTATCTGTTATGATTTTATGGGCCCGCTCTGGGATCATCCCGTTAACTTTTGTTTGTGCTTTTTTTGATAGCTGATTTATCAGACCTGACTGTTTCAAGACTTTTTTCCGCCACGTTTGCAGATCTTCATAAACTTTCAATTCATAGTCTGTCATTTTCAAAACCTTCCTTATTCAATCTATAGTAAAGTATACGTTTTTTTGATGAAAAGGATTCAGTATATGTGATCCCCTATAGGAAAAAGGTCTCCATTTTTCTAATTTACTGTTAAAACGAAATTAATTTACGTTATGATATTAAGGTTGCTTCCCACATTAATCAAAGGAGAGAGAAATAATGAATGGAGTTAGTCATGCAACAATTGGAAGTGGAATCGGACTTGCAGTAGGGATTTTCTCAAGCGCAGACTATGTAACAATAGGATCCTTAACATTAGCAGGCGTTATAGCTGCACTTGTGCCAGACCTGGATACAGGGGGTAATTTAGCCAAAAAGATCTCATTTTCGCACAAACTATTACAAAACGTTATGATTTTAACCGGCATTATCATGATGATCTATTCCTGGGTTAACGGAATTGGAATTGAAAAGCTAATTGGTGTTGGGATTGGCTTTACCGTAATTATGATTTCCAAAATGGTTTCGCAAAAAATGATGCTTTTATTAACTGGTCTAGGTGCCGTTTCATTGGGAATTATGCTCAGCACATTGTGGATAACGCTTAGCGGCGCCTATGTCGCTGCAGCTTCTTTATTACCCCATCGTTCATATACACATTCATTAATAGGTCTTTCCTTTTTCAGTTATATTGCTCATTTATTTTCGCTAAGTGTACCTGTTGAGAATATATTTATTGTTTGTGTATTAGGTTATATCAGTCATCTAATTGCGGATATGAAGCTCATTCCCACGAATAAACGCGGTATCCCCTTATTATTACCATTTCCTGTGAAGTTCTAAAATAGTTTTCTAAAGGTTGGTTGCAATTGCTACAAGCACCGATGCGACATTATCGTGATTTTCTTTGATATTTGATTAGATGAATGCTTATCCATGCTGCGGAGAAATACTCGATCGATGAGTGCCCTTTTCATGGTATTGGAACTAATTTCGTGTCCTCATAACCCTCATGAGTGACCTTTTCTCGCTGTTTGAACAGATTTCGGGTTCTCATTACTCCCATGACCTTTTTATAAAACAAAATATAAATAAGAAAGCGCCTATACATTTAATGTACAGGCGCTTTTACGAAATTTGTGGCGAAAGACCATGTGTTCACATCCACATGAATTACGTTGTCCTTCGTCTTACACAAATCAGCTCATCGCAAATTTAAGTGTATCATTATTACCGATACTAGTCACTATTAAATTATATAAATCAACTCTCAATATCTCGCTTATTATATCCAACAAACCCAATAATTAACAGAGCTATCGCAATCATGGTCAGGATGATAACCGGCATAAAGTTCATATCTTCTACCGGAAGTTGTGGAACATGACCAAATGGCGAAAGATTTCCGACCCACTCCGGGAATTGGAATATCCCCCCTAAATAAAGAACGACAAATGAATAAAAAACGTATAACCAAATGATACTAATCCACTTAGGCACAAAGCCAATCAGTAATACCGCAATACTTATAACGACTAACATCGCCGGGAGATATACGATAGCCGCTCCGTAAACCATCCCTAAGCTAAGTCCTTCCTCCATAACAGCTGTTCCAGCGCCCCAGAGTCCAAATGCAGCAAGTGAAAGCATAACAAATCCATTGACAACTGAAATGGCCAAATAACTAGCCATAAGTCGTGTACGTGAAACAGCTCTGCCAAGTAAGTGCTCTATACGACCTTTCTTCTCTTCACCATGAAGTTTATTCATTGCCATCACAGGAGGAACCGTTGACAGCAGTGCCATAACTATCATTAGCTGAGGAATAAACTGTTCCGTTACAGAAAAGCCCTCCTTAGAGGCTAACATCTTCACCAGCATTTCATTTCCTTCAAAAAATGATTCCAAATCGCCGAAAATAGATCCATAAGATAATCCCATTAAAAGCAGGCCAATCGCCCAGGAGATTGTCCCGGTTCGCTGAAGTCTGAAGGCAAGGCCTATAGGGCTTTGTAAAAGTGCTGCAGCATATTTCCTGCCAGGTCTTGCTGGCAGAAACCCAGCTTCTAAATCCCGGATAGCATTTAAATAATTTGCTAGAATAAATAGAATGATAGATGTACCGATCAACAACAGAATCGGCCACCAATTATTCGAGGAGTACGCCTCAGTCGAAGTGACCCAGCCTAAAGGTGAGAAACCTGACAATGTTTCGTTGCTCACATCACCAATAGCACGTACAAGGTAAGCAATTATCAGCACTGTTATTGAAAATCCAATTGTTCCACGAGAACTTTCCGAAAGTTGTGCGAACAAACCCGTAACTCCTGCAAAGAAAATACCTGTTGCACCTAATGCTGCGCCATATAGTAAAGATCCCTCTAACCCCATACTTTCTATACCTAGCGCGTATAGCCCCAAACTTGTTATTAAAGCCAACACAACATTCGTTACACATAAAACGAGCAATGTAGCATTTAAATTAGAAAGACGCCCCACTGGCAAGGAACGAATCATTTCAATACGTCCATCTTCTTCATTTGCTCTGGTATGGCGGGTTACAAGCAGGATACTCATAAGCCCAACAACTAATGATGTCATAAGCAGCATCTGGTGAGCATTCATGGCCCCAAGTGTATAGTTCTCTAAATTACCAGGCCCTACCATTGCCGTCATCGCAGGATTCATCATTGTTTCGGCCATAACATCTCTATCTGCTTGAGAAGGATATAAACTAGCGAAAGCCGGCGGTACGATTAGTGTAAAAAAAGATAGTCCGATTAGCCATAAAGGAATACGGATGCGGTCCAGCCTTACAATTAACCACGAAAGACGCCCGGTTTTATTATATAGATTTCCAGCCATTAGGATACACCTCCTGCTCCTGCCTCTGTTTGCCCCCCACCTTCATAATGGCGCATAAACAAATCTTCCAATTTAGGTGGTGCGCTTTCAAGTCTCACAATTCCAAATTGGCTAACATGCTTAATAACAGCATCTAACTCTTCCGAATCTACTTGGAACGAAAGTGCTTGATCTTTTTCTACAATAATATCATGAACACCTTTTAACTCATTTAATGATGTGATTGGTTGCTTCGCTTCGACAAGTAAATTCGTGCGGGTTAAATGACGTAACTCACTTAATGAGCCCGTTTCAATTATCTTACCTTGACGAATGATACCAACCCTGTCACATAACTTTTCCACTTCAGATAAAATATGACTGGAAAGCAGGACACTTTTTCCTTCTTTTTTAATATCCAATACACAATCCTGAAAAACCTGTTCCATCAATGGATCCAGTCCAGATGTTGGCTCATCCAGAATATAAAGATCCGCTTCTGATGAAAGTGCAGCAACTAATGCGACCTTCTGACGGTTTCCTTTTGAATATGTTCGGCATTTCTTTGATGGATCTAAGTCAAACTTTTTAATCAGCTCTTCACGTTTACTCTTATTGTTACCACCCCGCAATTTCACAAAGAGATCAATAACCTCACCGCCAGTTAAGTTCGGCCACAAGTTCACATCTCCTGGAACATACGCGATACGTTTATGAATATCAACAGTATCTGCCCAAGCATCCTTACCAAATACCTTAACTTCACCTTGGTTAGCCTTTAAAATACCTAGTAACACACGAATGGCGGTTGACTTCCCTGCACCATTTGGACCTATAAAGCCATAAATTTCTCCTTCATTCACGTTAATGTTAATACCATCCAATGCTGTGAATTTGCCAAACTTCTTTGTTAGATTAGTTACTTGCAATAAGCTCATATAAAATCCCCCTCTTATTTATAAAAACTTGTTTTTAAGATGTCCAGATATTCATAAAACTCATCCCAGTATGGATGTAAATCAACAGAAGACATTTTTCGTCCTGCAAGTTGGGCTGATATTTCGTTTTGGTAGCCCTCAATCGACCAGCGAATTAGCTTGAATGCCTTATCAACATCAATATCCTCTCGGAATAATGTATTATCAATGTTGTCATAAATCTTTGAGTTCCCCAGTTTTTGTAACTCCTGAATCTTCTGCAACTGATCAGCTGATACTTCTTCTTCACTTGTTAACAATAGGGTCCCCAGGAAATTAAACGTATCGGGGTTATCCGCTAGAGCTAGCGTCTTAACCCGGGCTGCCTGCTTCATTCGTTCAATAAAGTCAGGTTCAGTTGTATCAATGCGTGTTAGATATTCATTTTTTACAATGTCTAATGTGTAGTCTGTCAGATAGTGATAAAGTGCCTTTTTATTTTTAAAATAATAAAACAGCATTCCCTTACCAATTCCAGCATCCTTTACTATTCGGTTTGTTGAAGCCTGTTCATAGCCATTCTCAGCAAATTCTTTAAGTGCAGCATTTAAAATTCGTTGTTGTTTATTATTATCGAGGTTTTCAAATTTTTTTGTAATATCCAATCCCCTCCTTACGTTAGTTTATTCCAAGTCAAAACAAATTAGACCATGATGGTCGACTCAAGACTAACACGTTAGACCACCTTGGTCAATAAAATTCTGACAAAAGCGAACATTATAGATACGGCTTACTAATCATTTATGTTACGATGGAAAATGCTATGTATTCTAGCATTAGGGGGAAAACAGATGGGAACAATGTTTCAGGTGGTCATTCCGATTTTTGCTATCATTTTATGTGGATTCTTAGCTGGAAGACTTTCCTTATTACCAATTCATGGCACATCATCTTTGAATTATTTCGTATATTATTTTGCACTCCCATCTTTACTATTTTTCTCGTTATCTACTGCACCCATTGAGCAAATCACGAACACAAATTTTATCATTATAAATTTAATTATCACTTTAATTTGCTTTGCCGTGACCGTAGCTATATTTAAATTTATCTTTAAAAAGAAGTTTCCTGAAGTAACGATGTATGGCATGATTACTACCTACGGAAACACAGGATTTCTCGGTATCCCTTTATTAATCGCTGCATTTGGACAAGAAGCGGCAATACCAGCTGCAATCGCAACATTTATATACGATCTAACAGTTATTACACTTATCATCGTTTCCTTTGAGGCAGCAAAAGCGATGAATACCAAGAATGGTGACAAGGTAAAAATCGTTCCTATGTTTAGTTCTATTGTAAAGCCTATTCTGTTAAATCCAATTAACGCTTCATTAGCATTAGGAATTATCGTAGCCTTTTTAGAAATCCCATTGCCTGAATCTGTCTATGTATTCACAGAGGTACTTGGTCCTGCTGCAGGTCCCACTGCTTTATTTGCACTTGGGCTAGGTCTGTCAGGTGAACGAAGTGTGCTAAAGAATAAAGCGTACAATGCCTCTGAATTTATCACGCTATTAAGCTTGAAGTTAATATTTCTACCATTACTGGCAATCTTTTTCGTTTATTTTGTTTTTCCAATCGACGACGATTTATGGGCAACTACGATTATTATTCTTTCCGCGTTGCCAACAGGGGCAATTGTATACGTCTTTGCTGAAAAATATAATACATTGGTTAAGCAAGTACCGATATACATACTCGCTACCACGTTAGTTTCGATTATCACAATCTCGATATTCCTTGTTTTAATTGTTGGATAACAGTGTTCTCCCGATAAAACAGGTAATGGGAAATCAAATAAATAACATCATGAGGCCGGAACAAAAGTGTTTTAGTCAAAGTAAAATCCGAACTATGATTCAAAATTCTTGAGATAGAATTCGAATTAATTCGGATTTATTTTTATTGCTAATTAGCTGTAAACTGCGAATTAGTGAAGATTTTCTTTTGTTCTAATGATGGCTGAGTGCTTGAATTCGTTCCGGCAGAATACTTCGCTTTCCATGGGCACGACCTCAGCCTCCTTGCCCCGGCAAGGGGTATGCCGACGTTGTCCGCAAAGGACGGTTTTAGTCGGCCTTCATTTAGTCGCTTCCTCCGGGGTCTTCGCAACGTGCTGTTCCCATAGGAGTCTGCGTATTCTGCCTCCACTGATAAAGATATCTGATTAGAGCCTAAAGTGTTCCCTATGGCTAAGAAGCAATATCACGATAAGCATTGATTAATTTACAGGATAAAGTGAGCAAAACCTAGCGGAGGAAAAGTCTGAAATAACTCGTTGGGCAAGTTAATGTATTAAAAGGCATGCTTAATAAGCCATCACCAGATGACTTATTGGAATATATTGGTAATGAAGGTATGAACCTAAGTCGCTTTCTCCAAGATTCGGAATCCTTGCGATCTTGCTAACGACAAAGCTTGTTCAACCGTTATCTCACGGCTTACTGGGAGAACATCAGCCTTTTGGTATAACACTGGATTATAAGGTTCCTTTTTCTTTAAAATATGGTATATTGCAGTTAACAGCATTCGTGCGATGGCGATAATTGCACGTTTGTGACCGCGACGTTTTTTAATTCTTAAGTAGCGGTTCCGGATTTCG
>JBDNGJ010000164.1:0-1838 GCA_041689365.1 Virgibacillus sp. | reverse complement strand
ATAAAGGAACCGTAACACGTTTAACATTAATGCTTTTAGCATGGATTAATAGTGCGTTAGCAGGCACAGCTTATGATATTTCTTGGATTGATGAAGAAACAATTTCTTTGTTGGTTGCGTTTGGATTTAGTGCATGGGCAGCATGGAAAGATAATCCAGTCACACAAAAATCCGTTGAGAATGATAAATACCTAAAGCGGAAAGGACTGAAATAATATGGCCATAAAAAATAAATACGCAATCGAACAAAACTATATTGACAATCATTACGCACGAAGCAAAGAACCCATTAAAAAGGTTCTTTTTTTAGTTGGTCACGAAACAGCAAATAATTCCGCAGATGCAGACGATCATCAACGCTATTTTGACGGGATTGATTATTACGCATCAGCACACACCTTTATTGACGATGGAAAAATACTAGAAATTATCCCGCTTGATGAAAAAGCCTGGCATGTGAATTACGGCAAACCTATGGATAACCAACTTTATGGTGATGATGCAAACGATGCAGCTATCGGGGTGGAATTATGCCGTACTGGTGATTTTAAAAAGGCTTATGACAAATACGTGTGGTATTTCGCCTACCTTTGCCATAAGTTTGGTTTAAATCCACAGACAGACATTGTGGCGCATAGTAAATTGGATCCCGAGCGCAGAAGTGATCCACAATCTTGGTTAGAACCTAACGGTATATCGTGGAGTCATTTTATCAGAGATGTACAGTATTACTTTGATAATTGGTCATTGAAAACAGTTGATCGTGACGAACAAGTCAAATCAGTACAGATTGAAAAATTAGAAGTAGACGGATACTGGGGCGCAAAGACAACAACTGCGCTACAACAGTATTTAGACACGCCAGTAGACGGTATTATCAGCGGTCAAATTAAGACTGACATTACTAAGCAGATTGGAAATGTTGACTATGGTACTGGTGGAAGTTTAGTTGTCAAAGCCTTACAACGATTAATCGGCGCTGAACAAGATGGATATTTCGGCCCGAAATCATTACGCAAGTTGCAGGCTTATTTAGGTACTCCTGCTGATGGTGTGATTAGTCGGCCATCCTTAATGGTTAAGGAATTACAAAGACGTTTAAACAAAGGCAAGTTATAAAATAAAAAGAGCCCCACATAAGTGAGGCAAACAAAAACATAGGGGAAGTCATATAGCTTTAAATATATACTTCCCATTTTTATTAAAAATTATACGAGATATGTATACTTTATTCTGTGGTAGGTAGACCACGATTTCAGCAGGTCGGAAAGCCTGCTTTAATTAAAATAGACCAAATAAAAAGCCTCTTACCGATTATGGTAGGAGGCTTATTTGTTTATGCTTGCTTTATGTGTTCGTCTAATACCTTTACTGTAACTTCAGTTCCTTCTGCATCTTTTCCACGAACCATGTATCCAAATACTGGAGCTTCTGATTCTGTTAAAAATTCAACCTCTGCGCCGTCCTCAAATCCGTGAAAATCTACCTCGTTGCCTGTAATGATTAATTTGTCGCCTGTGATTAAGTTTTCCATTTTATCCATCTCCTTAAATTTAGTAGGAGGGCGAACCCTCCGTGATTCTAATAAATTAATTTAAAGTCGTTGTAGTTGATGTCGTCAAAGTCTTGTTCACTTATAAATTTTTCTTCGTTGAACCCGATTAATTCTAGTGCTGCATCTACCGTTAAACTCCTGTTCGTTGTAACTTCCCCAATTAAAATTTCTTCATAGAATACTTTCGCCATTTTGTTTTCCTCCTTATTTTTAGCCACATATTCTTCAATCCAATTCCTTACCAGTAATGAAGGTACTTGTGCATTACTGGTAGCTGCGGTTT
>JBDNGJ010000163.1:0-7675 GCA_041689365.1 Virgibacillus sp. | reverse complement strand
CATCACTACCATCGTATCCCGATTATTCACCGACCTAATATCAAGGTTCTTGGCAGTTTCACCGGCAAAATACAAATCTGCTTCGTCCTGACGAAACCCACCATCATCCAATATATCTTCCTTGTTTTCACGCAGTTTTTCCATGGCATTCAACACTTCATGGGTATATGGATTCTCCGAGAAAACCAAGCTCAGTTTAGCAGCCCTGCCGTCTTCAGAGATGAGGTCCCGCTCATTTAACGTAACAGACTCTACCAACTTCTTTTCTTCCAGCTGGGTAACTAAGGAATTAAGACTGTTTATTTCGATAGTATCATCAGATGTGACAACCACCGTTGTTGATGCGACCTCACCTGGTGTAAATTTTTCCTCGATTAATTCAAATCCTTCCCGTGATGACATATCCTCTGGAAATGACTGAAGTAGGTTATACGAATAACTTATATTAAGAGTGTTCAGGGAAAATAATATTAACAATGCAAGCACGCTTATCCCCGTAACAAGAGGTTTCCTTGTAACAGCGTGGCTGACTTTCTCCCAGACTTTATTTGTCTTCACCTGTTTATCTTTTTCAACCCGTGGAATTACTGGCCAAAACGATTTTCTGCCAAATAAAGTAAATAGTGCAGGAACTAGCGTCAATCCTGCCAGTAAAATAAAGAGCATGGCAACAGAAAATACTGGTGCGAAATTCCGATATGGTTCAAAAATAGCCACGGATAATGTGATGACAGCGACGAGAACAGTACCACCACTAAAGAAAACAGGCTCACCGACACGACTCATGGCTCGCTGCATCGCTTCATATTTACTTTCCACGGTTTGCAATTCTTCTCGGAATCTGGAAAAAATGAACAACGAATAATCCGTGATCGCTGCAAATAATAAAATCATCATTATCGATAGTGCCTGGCTTTCAACTGTAAACCACCCATTTTCTCCAGCAAGACCAATCGTGCGGTTGACAACTTCATAAACAATCGCTGAAGCTATCAGCGGTATTAATGCAAGCAATGGCGAACGGTAGATAACAATCAGAAGCACCAAAATCAAGCCAATAGTCGAAAACAGTAACACCATATCGCCACTAGAAAAAAGCTCAAGTGCATCAGATGAAATCCCGGCTGGTCCCGTAACTGACAATTCTATCCCTCTAGAAAGAGACCCTTGGACCGTATCCTCCATCATTTCAACAAGTTCATTGACTTCATCCATTTCCAGCCCTTCCTTTAGATGGACTGGGAGTACCAATGTCGTTTCGTCATCTGACAAAAATGACTGTTTATTCTCCAGGCTCATTTGGTTAAACTGAAGTATACTGTCGATTCCTTCTATCTTTTCTTTGTTTATGGAGGAAAGTCCGTCCCCAACTACTGCGAGGGACGTCTTATCAAAAGATTTCTTTTGATGAAATACAAGGATCGCAGGCAAAACATCACTGCCCCCAAAATGTTCGTTCACTTTTTCATCAGCTATAATGGATTGCGCATCCCGAGGCAATCCTGCTCCACTGGAATTGGCAGCAAACTCTTTTGCTCCAGGTGCTAAAAAGCCTAACGCTATTACGATGATAAGCCAGACCGGTAAGACAACGGTCAAGCCTTTTTTACTGTTGATCATACGAAATAATTGTTTCATAAGAACCTCCTGTTATCTAATTTGGCCGATAAAGGAGACATGGTGCAAAAAAACACCTTCTGTCCCTTTCCATGTTTAACTGTAAAACAGGAAAGTGAACAGAAGGTGAATAATACGTTACATTTTCGGAAGGGTCACGGTAAAAGCTGTTCCTTCGTCCAAACTACTTTTTACATTTATACGACCCCCATGGATATCGATAACTTGTTTAACGATTGATAGACCAAGCCCGGTCCCTTCCGTTGTACGTGTACGAGCAACGTCCGCCCGGTAAAAACGCTCAAAAATTTGTGCTTGTTCCGTTGGTGATAAACCAATCCCTGAATCCTGAAAGGTAATTTCCACTTCCGATTGCCTTTCGATAATCGTCAGTTCGATTGATCCATTCGGGCGATTATATTTGATCGCGTTAGTAAGTAAGTTTTCCCATACTGTGTATAACATGTCAGGGGTACCTGTAACCTGTACTTCATCAAGCGAATAACTTATCCCAATTTCCTTTTCATCGAGCAGCCAACGATATTTTTGTATAATTTCTTTTAACTGTGCTGTAATATCGACCATTTCTTTATTACGAAAATTACCCTTTTGATCGAGGGTTGTCAGAACCAGAAGCTGTTTGGTTAGCATCGACATCCGATTTGTTTCATCATGAATGACTTGAATATAAGCATCTTTTTCTTCTTTCGTTAACGTGTTGCTTTCCAGTAACCTGGTGTAGCCCTGAATATTCAACAACGGTGACTGAATATCATGCGAGACATTTGATATAAATGATTTCCGCATTTTATCAAGTTCTCCAAGACGTGCGATCATTTCATTGAATCTGCTTGCCAGTTGACCGATTTCATCCTTGCGATTGATATCAAGATGAACATCAAAGTCCTCTTCAACAACTTTGTTGGTAGCACTGGAAAGCTTCCGGATCGGATTTACCAGCATTCTTGACCCTATCAACACCGCAATGATGCTGAGAACAACCATTACAATGATCATCCAGCCAAGCACGAAATGGACCTCACTGAACAATAACTCGATGTTGGGACGCATAAATAGCGCATAGGCTTCGCCCTGATAGGTAAACGGTACACCAACTGTATTTGTCAGTTCATTGGCAAAAAAACCTGTTACGAACGTTTCTTTGGGGAAATTTTTCATCCCATGATATACGTCGCCGTGTAAAACCATCTCTTTGACTCCGCTTGCCAATGTCTTGTCTCGGAAGCTGCCACCATAAAATTTTTCCTGACCCGAATCATTTACGACATATAATTGATAGCCTGAAGCTGCCGTATGCTTCAGATAACTGTCCAGGTCGTCCTGTGTTACAGCAAACTCCGCCATTCCCCGAGCAATCTCCATATTCTTACGGTCATTTTCCTGTTTCACCGTTTGATGATAATAGGTATTTGAAACCATAAAGCCGACAATAGTGCTAAACAGCATGATTAAAATCGTGGTGATAACGAACTTGGAATAGAGTGTTTTCATGGCTGATGCACCTGTAATCGATATCCTACGCCGCGTACCGTAACAATAGCAACAGCATCGGTCAGTTTAGTCAATCGCTCCCGTATTCGTTTAATGTGGACATCAACAGTCCGGTCATCCCCTTCAAAATCAAGCCCCCATATATTCTCAATCAGATAATTTCGGGTGAAAACCTGATTAGGACGAGAAATCAGTAGCGAAAGTAATTCAAATTCTTTTAGTGGCATTAAAAGAATCTGATCTCCCACTTGGACTTCATAGCTTTTCCGGTTGATGATGACTTCTCCAACCTTAATGACCATCTCGCTTTGTTTATCATACCGTCGCAAGACAGCCTGGATACGAAATAACAATTCTTTCGGTTCAAACGGTTTAACAACATAGTCATCAGACCCTGAGCGAAACCCTCTTTCTTTATCATCCATCTCACCCTTGGCGGTTAGCATAATTACAGGGATATTAAAATCTTCTCTAAGTTGTTGAGTCAATTGAAATCCATCCATCTTAGGCATCATAACGTCAATAACAGCAAGATCAATATGTATTCCTTCAATACTTTTAAGTGCTTCCAACCCATCACTTGCTTTGAAAACCCGGTAACCTGCCCTAGTCAAATAGATATCTACTAGATTCAAAATGTTCACATCATCATCAACAATTAAAATCGAAGTCAACCCAGCTCACCCCTTCGAGGGACAATTGGGGACAGGAACCTTGTCCCGCTAATTGCTCTTTTCCCTCAAAATTTCCTTCCACGATAAAATCAATATATCACGAACGCTAATTCGTACTTTGCTATTAGTATGTGAAAAAATTTATGTGTCAACTACAATAAGACATTATAAAACCAGAATATGAACAGCAGATGAACAAGGGACAATGGGGTCCGCTGATTGCTCCTATAACTATAAGTTTCCTTCTACAACAAAAAAACTAGAACGAACACTTATTCGCATTTTGCTATTAATATGTAAAATAATGTGGTAAAATTTATGTATCAACTACATAGTATAGTGGGCGGTTGGCCATCTTCCTTACAGAAGGGAGGTGGTAGGATGACGACATTTGAAGCATTGAGTTTAGTAGCGCAATTTAGTCTTTCACTAATAGCGACACTGACACTAATTGTAACTATTGTCGTCTTTCTAGGCAGATAAGACTTTCGCCATTAAGGCTTGGCGATAAGCCAAGTTTTCTAGAAAAAAAGAAGTAACCGCCCCCAGTACCAATGGCGATTACTCCTTTAGCGATTACTTCTTCAATTGGTCAACCGCTCTTTATGCGGTCTGTAGTTGTAGGTATCGAGTAGTTGTAGCTACTCGATACCTTATTCTTATTATAAGTATAAGTTTATCTATTTATACTGTCAATATATTTGAAGATGTTGTTCACTTCATTCCCTACATCATCTTTCAAAATCAGAAGCATCTGCAAGTAACCTATACGAATGCACTTTTGCATCAAAGTCATAAATGTTTGTTATAATCATGAATTCATCTGTCTGATAAAACTCACTAAGGCGTATCAATTCTTTTTTGACCTTTGCCGGTGTTCCGATAATACAACGTTCTCGGTTTTTCTTGATTTCGATTAATTCCTCCTCGCTGAATTCCTTCTTTTTCACTTCTTCAATCGAAGGAATCTTTGTATCCGCCCCTTTACCAACACTTAATAGCCACTTATCCTGACTCAATGCCAGTTCTTCTGCCTCTTCCTCCGTGTCTGCGCATACTACAAATATGCATACCATCGTTTCAGGTTGATCAAGGCTTGGCGAGGGTTGGAAGTTACTTCGATATACTTCCATAACTGCCTGCCCATTAGCTGGTTTTATAAAATGCCCAAACACGAACCCAAGACCTAACTCAGCAGCATTCTTAGCACCTCGTTCCGACAGACCCAGCACCCATATTGGGGGGACATTACCCAACCGCGGTGCCGCTTTTACCATGCGATACGGATGCTCTTTTGGTAACGTATTATGAAGAAATCCTTGTAAATCAGCTAACTGCCTCGGAAAATCACGCAGACTTTTATTCACGCTATCCGTCAGGGCCAAGCGAGTTGTCTGTGATCCACCCGGAGAACGTCCAACTCCCAAATCGATTCTATCTGGAAAAAAAGCCTCAAGCGTTTTGAAATTCTCCGCCACTTTAAACGGAGCATATTGAGGAAGTAGCACGCCTCCTGAACCGACTCGTATTGTGTCTGTATGTGATGCAATCCGTGTTATCAGTACTTCCGGTGATGTACTAGCTAATCCATTTGTATTGTGATGCTCGGCAACCCAGTACCTTATATACCCTAACTCTTCTGTTATTTTTGCTAGTTTTAATGTATTATTCAGCGTCTCTTTGGCATTGGAATTTCTTGAAATCGGTGCCTGATCCAATACACTTAATTTCATCTGGGCTATCTCCTTTCACATGCTATAAACACCGTTGTTTGTAAATAATTATAACAAATCTTTCTAAATAAACAGAAGTAACCCCTTGATCAATGGCGGTTACCCCCTGCATAATTAACAATGATAACTGATTGGGTGTACAAGTACTTGTTAGGTAATAATAATGTCAGCACGTAAAAACAGCTTTGCGACATTAATAGCTAGAACCTTTTTTATTCAAACTTATGCATCTGCTTTGAAGAAATGTTGCATGTGCTTTGCTAAATGAGGGTGTTTCGGTAATAAACCAACTGAATGCTCTAATAAAGACAAATCACCTATCGTAATTATGTTCCTAATTTTTAGAGACTGTAATTCCTGATTTAATCTACCATTTTTAAGGACACGATGTTCTTTATTCGATTTTTTAAATAGCCTTATTAGCTCCTCTTTTTCCGTCCTTCGTAAACTCTTCAGCACGTCAAAGTAAAAATCCTTTTCCCAGTCAGGAATTGTAGATTCATATATAGATTTATCCAACTTCTTCATTACATAACCTCCTCATTAACTTGGAAATAAAAACAGAAGTATCTGGGATCACTTCTGTTTTTAACGTGTATGTAATATTTGGTTATAAATAATAATAATTTCAATTCATGTAATGTACGAGTTTCAGCAACATAATTTTTCTTTCAAAATCATTTGGTTCATTTTATAATTATCAAAGTAATTTATAATAACTGCTCAAATTCCATCCCTACCACTCTTAATTTGGTATCATTAGAATTATCATCTTACTAAGTAATTCCCATCTTTTTACTAATCTATAATATTTACCTGCATATTATTTTTCCCAATTTTATCATATTTTAGTAAAGAGCGGGATAAATAGCAGAATAATCATGCATGGATGAATTAATCCTAATAGATTAAATCTCAATTACATTCCCCTCCCCATGCCACTTTTCTCCCCCTATCAATCGATAGTAGTTATGAATAATGAAATTATTCATAACCGGGACACTTTTTTCTCCATCTGAAAATATTACAGCTTTCATATTTTAGTAGAAAGGGTATAGTATACAGTAGAAGTAAGATGTATTAGAAAAAGGAGTTAAAAATAATAATGAATCAATCGATACTAGCCCCAATCAAAAAAAGCTGGATACTATTACGGTCAATAGCGGTAGTCTCTTCAAGTGTTACGACGATAGTTTCTACTGTTCTTCCCATATTCCTGTATTATTCCATTTCACAAAACAGGCTGCTTTTGGTATTCCTGTTATTACTGTTCGGCGCTTTTCTAATTCACGGAGTATTGACGCATGTGTTGAATGATTTCACTGACTATAATTCAGGAACAGATCAGAACAGCCCGGCAATTTTGTCAGGTGGTAGTCGTGTTATTCAGACTGGTGTTATTTCTGCTCCTTCACTCTGGCTACTGGGGAAATGGCTTATATTATCACTAAGTATGATTGTCGTAGGATTAATACTATTTGGTTACTTTAAAATCGCTCTATTACTAGCCATTGGTCTATGGGGAGCCATTTCATACTCGCTCCGTCCATTTCAATTCAGTTACCGTCCCTTTATTGGGGAATGGCTGTCTATGTTTCCGTCTGTTTTTGTACTCGGGCTTGCCGGTGCCTGGCTGACGTTGGATTCAATCCCGACATGGGCGCTGCAAAACGCACTCATTAATGCTTTATTCTGTTTAGCCTGGGTAATGGTTCATCATATACCGGATCGAGAGGCTGACAGAAACGCTTCTCCTATCAAAAAGACAAGTGTTGTCTGGGCTTATGAAAAGTTTGGAGCTGCATTCAGTCGTCTGCCTTCCCTGTTATATTTCGCGTTGGCCGGATTATGTGCTGTCTGGGTGGGAGCCGATCGTATCTGGGCAATGATTGGAGCGTTAGCTGTGGTACTGACTGCCATTTTCTTAGTCCTCAAAATGCAAGTAGATAATCATTACCAAGTTTCTGCTTACGAAAAAATCATCCTTATACTTGCGATGATTAATGGGGTTTGGCTTGGCATTTTTATTTAAAAATAGCCAGAAAAAAACGCCCAGATAAAACTGAGCGTTTTTCATCTTGTTCCATTAAAGAGCCCCATCGTTCAGAATTGTGCCTGCTGATTTGGCGGATCCTCATT
>JBDNGJ010000162.1:0-1520 GCA_041689365.1 Virgibacillus sp. | reverse complement strand
TCGTTAGTGGTGTGTTTAATTCCGTCTGATCTATTTTTTACCCTTCTCAAGCTTTTAACTCTGCCTAAGTTACTGATTTGATACGCGCCTTCAAACCCTCTAATATCCTTCCAGATTTCCATTTATGATTACCTCCGAATAATTATTTATGTTATACATACATTATACCATTAACTACATGTAGTTGCTAGTATTTAATTAATGTTTTATAATTATATATGAGGTGATAACAATGTCTGAAAAAAGAGGACTAAAAAACAGAAAACCATTATCTAACGCTGTGAGAATTGAACTTTACGAATCACTTAAAAGTTTATCTGACCAAACTAAAGTTCCTATAAGTAAGCTGCTTGATGAAGCTATTGAAGATTTGTTAGAAAAGAGAAATCCTAAAAAATAGGATTCTTTTTTTATCTCCAATACTTAAAAATAGATTTATATACTGACTGCCAGTAGTTTGATAGTTTCGGATTGAATGATTTTACCGAGTGCGATTTACGGTATTTACTAATTGTGAATTTTATTTTCAGAACATCCACCCCTCAATCTGTTTTTTTATCCTTCCAAGACAATTTTTACAGCTTCTTCCGCCGACCTACATACACCTGCAATCACAGGATGCTTACTCATCGTTTCCAAAAAGTGTTTTTGTTCTTTACTTGTTTTGCCACCTTTTTTCTTAATTTCTAGAAAAATCATCTTTCCATCACTCTTCCTGAACCCACACGTGTCGCTAAACCCTTTTGGCAATCCGGTATCAAACCACCTACCATCTGCCATTCTTACTTTTCCTACATTCGTTCGAAAAATTACAGCATATGGATTTAATGCTAGACGTATTTCATTCTGGATATCGATTTCTTTCATTCTTCTTTACCGCCGACAAGGTAATAAATACCGCTGTTTTTTATTTTTTTAAATCTTTTCGATGCTTCTATACCAAAAGAAGTTTTCGTCATATATTTAAAGTTATTTTCGTTCGACCAATCCAGGTAATGGTTATATAAAACCGTTGCACTGATCCGTTGTTCTTCTATTCCTTGTACATCATTTTCTTGCAAAAATTTCTTAAATGTTTCCACCGGTTCTTTTTCTCCGTAAAAAATACCTAACTCACCAATACCACTCAATAACATTTCATTTTCTGCTTTATTTCTAAATCCATTAATTTCATCTAAAGCTTCTTTTAGGTGTTTTTTTGTTTTAAAGGAAACCAAATCATTAGAACTATTTTTCAATGAGTGTAAATCTAAAATTAAACTCTTAGATAATTTTCCAACTCGCACCCATTCATCTCTTTCATTCATTTAAATTCCTCCATTTTTATAATTTGGGACGGTCGGGACGGTTTGGGGTATTTTTACCAAAGTATCTAGAGTATTTATATTTTATTTTTGTTTTCCTTTTCTTTATTCTAACTATCCCAACTATCCCAAAAAGAATAAATAAGTAATATAAAGGTATTAGTATCAAGTGGTTTGAAGTTTTTTTAAAAATTCCAACCCTCCCATTTGCCTCCC
>JBDNGJ010000161.1:0-12739 GCA_041689365.1 Virgibacillus sp. | reverse complement strand
TCACACAAATACAGTTAAATAACCATGATATATTTAAAATAAGGGCTTCTGTGTCCGGATAATATCGAAAAGATTACTTTTATATAGAAATAGCGTCTCCTGTGTCCGCTAAAATCAAGTTAGAGAGTTATTTTCATACAATAGCATAACTTCTTTCTTACTGCATAAGTCATAAGTGCAACTAAGCATTCACCACAAGGCTTGGTGAATGACTAGTTTTCTAATGTTGCTGATTAGATATAAAATGCGACTTAAATTTCAGAAGTTTGAGTGCTATTATGCCGCTCCAGAAATACACTTCGCGCACCTAGGGCGGCTGATGAGCCTCCTTGCTCCTACGTCGCTGCGTAGTCTCATCTAGGCCTCAGCTCCCACAGGAGTCTACGTGTATTTCCTACGCTGTTGATTGGAGTAGGAATCGCTTTAGAATAATTGTGTGACACATACACTAGTCCGGGTGAGCGGAGGGCGGTGACTCCAGCGGGAATAGCAGGTGTCCGAAGACCCCGCAGAGCAACTAAATGAAGGCCGACTAAAACCGTCCTTTGCGGACAACGTCGGCATACCCCTTGCCGGGGCAAGGAGGCTTAGGCCGTGCCCTAAGGTGCGCATCCGCCCGTAGCGAGCCCGGACGGCGAGACAGAGTTTATAAACATTATTAGCACGAATTTTATATCACCCACGTAAAAAATCCAACCATGAAAAATGAATGTTTTAAACATCCTATCCTGTTATTATTGTCTTTAAAGTAGAAAGTTTTTTGCTATGTCCTAGCCTGCTTTATATTTCGGCTGCACCAGCCTTATTAAGTTGAATATCCAACGGTTTAATTCCTGCCTCTTCCCAGGCTTTCATAAGCTTCTGAGCCTGTTCTTCAGTTGGCAGAAATGCGATTCCGCAGTCACCGCCGCCTGCTCCAGATGGTTTACCTGCCCCACCATGCAGTTCAGCTAGATCACACAACTTTTGCAGCAATGGAGTTTCTATGTCTGCATTAGCGTTTTTTCCTACAGTAGCTAACGCGCGTCTGTTCCGTTTCGTAGCCTCAATAATAAGTGCAACATCCTCTTCAGTAACTCCTTTGATAAAGGTAGTGACTGCCTCATTACTGTCGTCAAGAAATTGCTCATATAATGTATTATTCTCTGTTTTAAGACATTTAATTTTATCGATTAATTTCCCAGTCGAAGCTGGAGTTCCAGTCCAGCCAATACACATATAAGCATTAGCTGGTAACTTAATCGGATTAAGAGATAAATACTGCCAATCCTTCTCAACTAATTCACGAATGGTAACTGCCTGCTCGTATTCGTACTGTAGCCATTCTGATTGAAATGAGGCATATTGTAAAAAACCACCATAGGATGATGCAGCTACGTCTGCGCCTGAACCACTTCCCTGTGTTTTTACATGCGAAATAGCCGCTAACTTAAAAATCAATTTAGCGGATGGCTCTTTTGGTAGGTATTTTTTTAAAATGGCAGCAACCACAGATGTAACGACAGCGGCACTAGAACCTAATCCGTATTTACGACCAGATTCGTCATCAAGTTCACTGCGGATTTCTAAATGGAAATTAGCTGGAGAAACGTTCATTTCGTTTAAATATGTATATACGACTGACATAGCATCTTCAACAAACTTTACACGCTTGTCAGCTGTCTTTATGTTGACCTTCTTTTCATTATAGGTCCATTCGAGGTTAGCTAATTCGAAGTTCAGCAAAGAAAGACGGTTTTCATCTTGTTGTGTTAATGTCACATAAACAAAACGATCAACCGCCATAACAACTAGATTTTGATAGGCTTCAAGTACTGCAAATTCCCCTGCTATCATTAACTTTCCGGGGACTTTAAAGCTCAATGGTGGATTTGGCAATACGTTTCAACTCCTTAGAAAACTTGGCTTTCGTTAAAGGGATTCTTATGAAAGCGTATTTTGCTTTCTTAGAACCCCTTATACTCTGGAGTGCAAGCCTTAATGGCGGAAGCCTTAGTTGAACTTATGCAGTAAGAAAGGATTTATACTTTCTTAACTGCTAAATATAGGATACTCCTTGACCTGCTCGACTTGCAATAACGTCATCTACCCCATTTATTTCACGGAGCGTACTTTGTATCGTTTCTTCGTTTTCTGGCAGGTAAAGAACTTTTACATTTGGACCAGCATCAATCGTAAAATATGCTGGCACCCCGTTTTCACGCAGTTCCTGAACAGATTGCATTACTGCTAGCGTTGTGTCACACCAATACGTGAAAGGTGGATTAGCAGCTAAAGTAGTGGCATGCATCCTAAGACAATTTGCCTCAGCTATTTCTCCTACTTTCGCAAAATCCCTGTTCTTTATACCCTCTTTAATATTACTGAGATCATCTGGAATACTTTCAACCCAGCTCGAATAATAAGCAGACGTATCGACTGTCCGCTTCATACCTTCCCTGCTCAGCACCTTCTTTGCTGAAGAAGATAAAACGACTGCGGCGACGCGAATATCCCAATGATTTGCAGGTGCTACTTGAATAGCGTGAGAATCAGAGCCATCAGACATGTCTCCTTTTTCCCATTCTACAAAGCCACCGTAAATTGATCTGCAGGCTGACCCTGACCCTTGTCTGGTTAAGATAGAAAGTTCTTCATCACTTACCTTAAGTCCAAGCGATTTGGTAGCGGCTGTTGCTAGTGCAGCAAACCCTGATGCAGATGATGCAAATCCAGCAGCTGTTGGAACATAATTAGTAGAATGAACTTCTGCAAATAAATTTGGTTTACCTGCATACCCCCTAATTAGGTCTAAAAAAGATGTAACTCGTTCATATTCCACACCATTTACAGGTTGATCATTCAGATAAAAACTGTCCTCTGTTAACGATTCTCTAAAATCAACTGTAGTCGTTGTATAAAATCCGTCTAAAGTTAATGAGAGGCTATTATTCATCGGAAGTATTAACGATTCATCCCGTTTGCCCCAGTATTTTATTAAGGCAATATTTGTATGTGCTTTGGCTGATGCCTTCATTGTATATCCCCTCTGTGTCACAGTTAAGAAAATACAAATATCCTCTTACTGCATATATGCAACTAAGGCTTGATGATAAGCCACGTTTTCTAATGTTGATGCTTATTCAGGCTTCTTTCTTAGAACAAAAGGCCATACCGTGTGTGCGCCGAATTTCTTCAGCTTTTCAGCTAACTGTCTGGAGTGTACTTCATTACGTGCTAAAGCAATTATACAGCCACCATTTCCGCCTCCAGTTAATTTGGCACCTAAGGCACCTTCCTGTCGCGCAAAGTAGATTAACCTGTTCAGGCCTGCATCGCTTACACCTAGTGCTTCCAGTTCTTTTTGTGCTTCATTTAACATCTGTCCTAATAAATGCTTGCTCGCACTCTCAAGTGCATGTCTTGCTCGATGCGTAATTTCACCAATACGGTCAAGCTTGGCCTGTATTCTTCTTGGAGCTGATTTGAACAAGTTTCCAACTGATTCAACAGCTAAACGTGTATCACCCATTCTGCCTGAATCGGCAACAATAAAGTGAAAATCACCTTTAGGTTCAATGAAATCAGAGGGCAGTTCTTTCTCAAACCAGACAGGATAGTCCGAGGTAATTGTTAGTGTATCGATACCACTAGGAACACCATGCGCATACGTTTCCGAAATATTAGCTAGGTTCAGGAGTTCATCTTCTGAATAGTCCTGATTGTTATAGGCAAATAATGATCTCACTACCGCAATAGCTACTGAAGCACTTGATCCAAGTCCTTTTCCGGGTGGTATAGATGATTTAATCCGTATTAAAAGATCCTCACATGGTAACTGAAGATAATTTAAGGTTGCCTTAATACAATTTGCAAGCCCCTCCAGCGACTCTGGAGCAGATTCAAGCGGACCATGGTAAAAAGTACTATCAATCTTTACCGAGCCTGGAACATAATCAATCACTGATTCCACCCCTACTAACGGGAAAGGAAGCGCAATAGCAGGTTGCCCGTGTACAACTGCATGTTCCCCGATTAAGATCAATTTACTATGAGCTATACCTATAGCTGTTTGTTCTGAAGTTGTTGCTTTTTCTGCACTCATTTTATATATTCTTCCACCATTTCTTTAGCTTTTCCAACACGGATTTCTTTTTCATCTACTAATCGTTCAGCAATGATATCAATCATCTCCCCTGTAGCTCCTGCTGCAATGGCAACAGAACGAGAATGTAAAGCCATATGACCTTTCTGAATACCATCTGTTGCTAAGGCTTTTAGTGCACCAAGGTTTTGTGCAAGTCCAACAGAAACTATAACTTGTGCAAGCTCCTGTGCTGAATCAACGTCTAAGATTTTATATGCAAGTTTAGAAATTGGGTGAACATGGGTCGAACCGCCTACAGTCCCGACAGACATAGGGAGTTCTAATTCACCAACTAAATTTCCTTCCTCATCCTTCGACCATTCTGTCATCGAACTATATTTCCCAAATCTCGCTGCGTGTGCATGGGCTCCAGCTTCAACAGCACGCCAGTCATTACCAGTTGCAATAACAATTGGATCAATTCCATTCATTATCCCTTTATTGTGGGTAACAGCGCGGTAGGGGTCAGATGCGGCAAACTCATAGGCATGAATAACCCCATCACGCACTTCTTCGCCTGTATAACTGCCTGTCTGCAATAAATCAGGTGGAATAACGCAACGTGCACGTGCAAGACAACGATCCGGATAATTGGAAAGGATTCGTAAATATACTTTCCCTTCCGTAATGGTCTCAACTGTCGGAGCAAGTGACTCAACCATTGTGTTAATGATATTTGCTCCCATTGCGTCACAAGTATTTATATAAACGTGAAGGATAAGCATTTGACCATATTTTGAGTCTGATTCTTCATTTAATACTCTAACTTCTAGATCTTCTGCGCCACCACCCCTAGCCACTAAACTGGGGTATGCAGCATTAGCATCAGCAATCAATGCATCTTTTTCCTTTAAAACAGCCTCTTTTGCTGCTTGAAAATCTGGACAGCCTACTACTTGAATTTGACCAATCATAACACGATCTGTCGCTTCTGTAGTAAATCCACCAGCATTTCTGACAGTTTTTGCAATGTAGCTTGCTGAAGCAACAACAGATGGTTCTTCAATTGCCATTGGTATTACATATTCTTTCCCATTTATTAAAAAATTCAATCCTAATCCTAATGGAAGCGGAAATATTCCGACTACGTTTTCTATCATTTTATCCGCCGTGTCAGTTGGAAGAGGTTCGTTAGAAAACAAATGACCTTTTTCTTCATCAGTGAATGTATCCATCGTAGTCAACAATTGTCTGCGTTCCTCAACAGTCATATTGTAAAAACCAGGAAATCTAGAAGTTTTCATACCATCTCATCCTTTTAACTAGCATAATTTATATATGTCAAATTGTTCATTTTTTTATTAATGAATAAATTACTGTATCTATTATGTAAAAAAACAGTACAAAATGCAAATAAACAAGGTTGTTGGTAATCATAACGACCTTGTTTATCTGCTATTATAATATGTGTTATGTATTTACGCTAGTGTTTTTTCATATAAAGTGATGAGCCATGGAGGATTCGAACCTCCGACCCTCTGATTAAAAGTCAGATGCTCTGCCAGCTGAGCTAATGGCTCATGTCATGAGTGTTGCCTGAAAAACCCCATAAAATAAAAAAAGGCTGGGCTACCAGGATTCGAACCTAGGATCACGGGATCAAAACCCGATGCCTTACCGCTTGGCTATAGCCCAATTAAGCAAATTATGGTGGAGGGGGAGAGATTCGAACTCCCGAACCCTGAGGGAGCGGATTTACAGTCCGCCGCGTTTAGCCACTTCGCTACCCCTCCATATTTTAACTACATTTCTATAAATTATACATAAAAAATGGTGCCGGCCAGAGGAATTGAACCCCCAACCTACTGATTACAAGTCAGTTGCTCTGCCAATTGAGCTAGACCGGCATATATTTAGATAGTGTTAACGTTCTTTATGTGCTCCCCAGTTTGTGGGCTCGTCGTGTTGCATGTCTTTTCGGCGACGCCGCACTCCTCGCAAACCTGCACATGGCAGTTTACTCGGTGAAGCTAACGGCTTGCTCTGCCAATTGAGCTAGACCGGCATATATTAATGGTGGAGGATGCAGGGCTCGAACCTGCGACCCCCTGCTTGTAAGGCAGGTGCTCTCCCAGCTGAGCTAATCCTCCTATGTACTACTAAGAAATAATGGTGACCCGTACGGGATTCGAACCCGTGTTACCGCCGTGAAAGGGCGGTGTCTTAACCACTTGACCAACGGGCCTTACAATGGTTTCATGTAATAAAGGTACTATAATTATTACACATATAAGAATGTCTATGCAGTAAAAAATATTTATAATTACTTAGCTGCCAAAAAAGAGCTTGTCATAAACCAACGAATTTTATTATATATAGATTAAGCATCTTTGTAAAGAGAAAATAGGAATTCTTTATTTTCAAATACTTTCGATACCAATATAATGGAGATATGGACTGTAACTTTTAGCAGTTAAGAAACCACCATGGCTGCCACAATGGGCAGCCACCATCTATCATGAAAATTATTTTTCATATAGCAAATTTGAGGTTTAGCGGACACCAGAGACCTTATTTGGCAAAAATTCACGAAAATGGTGGTGTTTGCGGACATCAGGGACCTTATTTCATACAAATACAGTTAAATAGCCATAATATATGTGAAATAAGGGCTTCTGTGTCCGGATAATATCGAAAAGATTACTTTTATATAGAAATAGCGTCTCCTGTGTCCGCTAAAATCAAGTTAGAGAGTTATTTTCATACAGAAGTATAAATCCTTTCTCACTGCATAAGTGCAACTAAGGCTTATCTATATTAAGGCTTGGCGATAAGCCAAGTTTTCTAAACAATTTGGGGGAATTATATGGGGAACTGGTTAAGTTTGGGTGGAGAACCATTTATTGCGTTTGGTTCAAGCCACATTGTTATGCTGCTTATATATTTTTCAGGGATTATGTTATTTGTAATATTTATTAAAAAGGTCTTATCTAATACATATTTATACAACACAATACGTTGGATTTTATTTAGTCTGTTAATTTTATCAGAAGTATCTTATCAAACCTGGACAGCCTTAACTGGAATATGGAGCTTACAAGAGCACACACCATTGCATCTTTGCGGAGTTGCAGGTATAACAGGAGCAATTGCGTTAGTTACTCACAACAGGAAACTTATACAAGTCACTTTTTTTATTGGCCTTATCCCTGCTTTCCTGGCATTAGTTACTCCAGAGTTGCCGTATGACTATCCGCACTATCGCTTTTGGAAGTTTTTTGTCCACCATACTGCCATATCATGGACAAGTATTTTTCTTGTCGCAACCAGTTCCTTAAAGATCAAGTTTAAATCACTACTTGAGGTCTATGGATACCTATTAATTTATGCTATTATAATTGGTTTCTTTATTAATCCATTATTAAATTCCAATTACCTCTACCTTTCCCATACACCTACAGCTACCACACCACTTGACGTGCTTGGCAGTGGCATTTGGTATTATGTGAACTTATGTGGTTTAGCGTTTATTGTTTTCTTTGTTCAGCTTCAGATTTATAAATTACTTAAACGTGAAAAATCAACACTCAACTAGGATAGTTAATTGAGTGTTGATTTTTAATTAGGAATACATAATAGCTACTACCCAAACGATTACAATGACCGGTAACGAGGTATACAAAGATTGCCAAATTTTCATATTATGTTTCTTGATCAAAAAGTAAGCCACAAACACTTCAGCTATAGTTACTACAATAGCTAATATTATAAGCAACGATAGTCCATTCCCCATTTTAAAACCACCTGTCTATTTATTCTTATATCATTTATATATATTAAAAAAACTTATCGATAAAGATACCTTAAAAAAATTAATATGCATAACGTCTATTCAAACATTTTTAACCATTCATTATTTGATCTCGCTTCTCGAAATGCTTCTTTAAAAGCCACAATGTCATCTTTTAAATATATACCACTTCTAATCGGTTTTATCCTTCCGTCATTTACATATTGGCTTAATCGCATACGAGAAACGCCTAATATCTCCAAAGCTTCTTTTGATGAAATAATTTCACTAGCAATTTGTTCTCTGCGTTGCTTCCTTACTTCTTTTGGTGCTGACATTTAACCACTCCGTCCTTATACTTATAATACATTAATCGAATGTTCATCATAAATAAAAACACCTAAATCCCTTGGGAAATAGATGTTTAATGTAAGAGCTTCCAAGCGGACTTGAACCGCTGACCCCCACCTTACCACTTCTGACAACTTGAAATAATGTAACAGTTTTTACACGTTATAATTGCATACTTTTGTTTTTAATTTTTCCCTAGAATTTCCACCAACACATGTTTAGGGATGAAAACAATATTAACATATTTTAATCGTGTAATAATATTGATATTAAAATTAATATTGATATTGTTTCAGCCATAAAAAAGCCAATCTCGTTTGGATCTGCTTCTTATGTTAATTATTTTCTAGCTTGCTAATCAATTCCATATTAAGTTTAACTTTACTGGTAGGCTCTGGTTCACGAATTTTAAAATGAACATCGTCATGCGTATATAGATACTTGATATCTTTGTTATCAACTTTTGTTAATTCCATTAATGCGTTATCTAGTTTTAACACAAATCTTGGATTTCTAAACACTTCTTCAAGCATTTCAGGTCTTTGTAGTAAATAGTCCCTGTTTGATTCTGAAAGTTTGTTTTCATAAAACTCTACAAAGCTTTCGATACCGTTATCGAAAATTTTGTTAATCTTTTCCTGCTTTTTGGTTTTCTGATCTTTTTCCTGTTCTTCGGTTTTCTTTTCTTTACTTTGTTGATTACTTTCTTCCGTACTTTGTTCATTATTTGCTTCCGTATCAGATGTTACTTTAGTTGTAGAAAAGCCTACAACCAATACAAAAGCTACTGCTAAAACTACTGCCAATATTCCTTTTTTCATAGCGAAACCCCTTTAGTTATTTTTAATTGTTTGTTCAATTTTTGGATTCATATGGGCGTTTTTCCCATTTCCCACAATATAATAATCACGACCTTGATTGACTAACTTATCATATAGGAACTGTATATCATTTGGCTTTAATGTAACGTCATGTATGAAACGGGAAACAGCGTCCATAAAAATAGGGTCGCCTTTGGAATATTTTTGTAAAATATTTGGATTGTCCTTCATGAATTGCTTTGTTTCATTTGGTAGTTGGTCAAAATAACCTTTATGGTGACCTACCATATTTTCCATAATATCGTTTACTTTCTCAACATCACCATTTTTCGATTCTGCGTTCACTTGGCTCTCGTCAGTCATGGCACAACCTGTCATGATTATTCCGAATGCTACTAATCCAACAATCATTATTAAATTTCTTGTCAAGCAAATCACCCCTTTTAGACTTGGTACTACAAATCGTATCATGAAATTTTTGGCATTCCAATACTATGGATTTCGTCACCGTATTTATCTACGGGAATATCCTTGAACATTTCTTCTTGATTATAGTGTTCGTCCATATCATGAATTTTACTGTGAATTTCATCTAATATTTCAGCATCAACACCTACTTTGTTTCCCAAGGCTTTATTCGTCAAGTCAATCAATTCATTAAGGCTCTCTGTATCATTACCATTTTCTGCAATATACTTCAAACTATCTAGCATAGTATATAGTGACATACGAATCATTTTTTTATCAATCGGTTTATCATGATACCCAAACGTGGACTTCAATGTTATTGCAGCTGATGTTCTGTGTGTCATATTCAGATAAGTATTGGAAGTGTGCCTTTCCATAGTAGGATTTCCTCCTACTGTTAACTTCTTCACTTGGTTGTTTAGATTATCGCTTTTCTCGATTTCGGGTGATGCTTTTGTACTTTCGCTTTCATCTAAATTCATAAAAATAATTAAAAAGGTTGTCAAAACAAGTATTCCTGTAATCGTAATACTTTTCTTCATGTAATTCCCTTTCTTATTTTTGAATAGCTTTCCTTAATTCGTCGATAAATCTCGCACCTTTAACATATTGCTTGTAGGATTTTTCCCAATCCTCACGTCCAATCTCTTTAGCCTTTACAAAGTAAGACTTTGCTTCCTGCGTCCATTCATATACTTTATCGTATTCTTTTAAATGGTCCTCTATTTCATTTATCTCTTTAAGCTTTTTATCGATATCAGCTTGGACAGAATCCCATGTACCACTCATTGCCATACCTGTTCCAGTTCCATTTGAACCTTTCATTTTTTCTCGAACTTTATCAGTGATTTCAAAGTTTGGTTCTTCACTCATATTATCTCTTCTTATTAAACTAGCGTGTTCTCTTAATCGAGTATTCACTAGCGTTTTGAACAATGCCAAAGCCTGTGTTCCTTGTGGCACCTCAATATTTTCACCATCTTTAAAATGGATTAATGCTGTAACTTGTTTGTTGCTTTTATCGATCTTGAACCCATTTTCATAAACAATGATGTTTGAAGGTGTTGGGGCGCCTTCTACCAATTTCTCACGTTCTTTTCCTGTAATCCTATTCTCTTTTGGGAGTTTGAAACTAGATAGCTTTTTTGCAATAGCTTCTACTTGTGGACTAACCTGCTCTTTTTTCTCTTTTGGTTTATCCTGGTCTTTATCTTCTTCTGATTTATCCTTCTCTGGCTGTTCTGCTGGTAATTCTGTATCCGGATCATTAACAGGATTTTTATTAAAATCAAAGCTCTTTACCGTTAATAGTAAAAAGGAAAATAATATAGCAGCTGTAGTTACGGCAACTGGTATCTTTGTTTTTTTAATAAAACCTTTGAGACCCTTCCACTTCACCTTTTTCTCTTCTCGCCTAACCTTTGCTTGTAAAACATGTTCAATTTTCTCCTTTGTATCTTGATTTAATTGGTGATCTTTAGGGAAAGAATTTAATCGCTGTGATAATTTATTATTATTCATCAGGTAGCCCTCCTAATTTTTTCTCAAGAGCTTTTAATGCTCGGTGGTATGTAACCTTCACCTTATTTTCACTCCAATGTAGGACTGCTGCTGTCTCTTTTATGGTAAGCTCCTTTATTCCTCTTAAAATGAGAACATCGCGATGACTTTGCTTTAAAGATTTAATAATCCGATACAATTCTCTATTTGTTTCGTCTAACTGATATAGCGTTTCTGGTGATTGAATATTCTTTTGCTCCTGAAAATTCCCTGCTTTTTCAATTTTATTTTTCTCCCTATTCCATTTTCTTATCTCATCGATGGCAACATTTCGCGCAATACTAAAAAGCCATGTTTTTGGTCGAGATGATCCATTAAACGTATCAATTCGGTTTAACGCTTTAATAAATACTTCTTGAACCATGTCATCCACGTCAACGCGACCTGTGTAGTAGATGAGAAAATTCAAAATGTCAACACTGTATTCATGAAACCATCTTGTTATCACTTCTTTTTCTGACAAGCTTACTCCCCCCGATGTTCTTTTCCTCATAAATGAGACGATATTTTTTATATAAAAATTACAGTTCTAGGATTTTTTATTTATTAAAGAAGCATATATACAGAAAGAAAACAGATCGAATGGAATCTGAAGAAATATGGGAAGGTGGAAAGTACTCTTTTGTGTTCTCTACTGACTTAGGAAAGCCATTAGATCCAAGTGTTCCTAACAAATGGTGGAGAAGATTCCTTAAACGTAAGGGGTTTAAGAAAATTAGATTCCACGATTTTAGGCATACTGCAGCAACGGATTTAATAAATAGAGGTTCTAATATCCACTCCATTTCAAAAAGACTTGGTCACGCTAACATAACAACAACCATGAATATATACGGCCATTACTTAGAAGAAGCAGACCAAAAGGATAGCGGATATGTTAGATGAAGATTATATATAGACATGCTACAACAAATAATTTGTCAGGTTGGGTGTTATCTTTTAATAATAGGTTCTTGGTTGGAATGTGGTATTGTGAATAGAAGTTTTTGAAATGGTCAACAACAGGTCAACAAAACAGCCTTTCTAGTTATTAGTTTAATATCAGAAAAACGCCTACATCCCTTGGGATATAAGCGTTTGACACAAAAGCTTCCAAGCGGACTTGAACCGCTGACCCCCACCTTACCATGGTGGTGCTCTACCGGCTGAGCTATGGAAGCATTAAAATGGCTCCACAGGTAGGAATCGAACCTACGACCGATCGGTTAACAGCCGATTGCTCTACCGCTGAGCTACTGTGGAATAATTTGTTAGTATATATCAGTGTAATATAACCTTATGTATTGTACTCATTGTTCTACGTAATTATTTACTGTTATTAAAAAATATATAAAAAATAGCCTGGCGGCGTCCTACTCTTGCAGGGGCAAAGCCCCAACTACCATCGGCGCTGGAGAGCTTAACTACTGTGTTCGGCATGGGAACAGGTGTGTCCTCTCCGCTAATACTACCAGACCTACAGGATGTAGGCCGTTCTGTGTTGTTCACAGGACGTGAACGATTTTAACAGAACTTCCTTAATAATCATATTGAAAGACAAAATATATTATATGCATTTTCAAGAAAAAATGCAAGGGTTTTTTGTAATTTTATACCCTAAAAACTAAATAAGAGCTCTACATCAACATTCCATCAGTATTAATTAGTTAAGTCCTCGATCTATTAGTATCCGTCAGCTCCACG